>JAFGEV010000044.1 GCA_016931385.1 Prolixibacteraceae bacterium | reverse complement strand
GGAATAACCCTGGTGCATTTGCACGCGAGGGAAAACGATGAAAAACCCACGTACAGGAAAAGTGTTTATGCCGACATTTTCGAAGGAATACGAAAGCATTGTCCTGCCCTTGTACTTTGCGCATCAACAAGCGGACGGACTTTCCCCGAGCTTGAAAAACGATCAGAGGTTTTGAGCCTGGAACCCGATATGGGGTCATTAACCCTTTCATCGATGAATTTTCCAAAACAGGCCAGTGTAAATTCCCCTGATACGATTAATGGCTTAATTGAAGCTATGGTGAAATATGGCGTGAAGCCTGAACTGGAATGCTTCGATACCGGTATGATCAATTATGCAAATTATTTAATCAATAAAGGAATACTGCAGCCCCCATTTTACTTCAACATTATATTGGGGAATATTGCAACCGGGCAGGCCGATCCTGCATATGTTGGCTTAGCTCTTAAGGAATTGCCCGATAAATCGTATTGGGCGCTTGGAGGTTTAGGCCATGCTCAATTGCAGATGAACACAATGGCCATTGCCCTTGGCGGAGGCGTAAGGGTGGGCATTGAAGACAATATTTGGTTCGACAGGGACAAAACAAAACCTGCAACCAATTTAGGTTTAATAAAACGGATACATCGGTTGGCAGAGATTTTTGAGCGCGAAATAATGAAACCTGAAACCTTTGGCAATTTGGGTTTTTATAACACAAAAAGGATAAACAAATAAAAAGGGATGGAAAAAATTACTTTTTTAGGCAAAGGGAACAACGCCCTTTCAATGTTTGTCGAAATTGCCCTGGTAAGATACAATCGGGAAATAGAAATAATAGTGGTTAAAAACCAGGTTGTTGAGAGCGATATACCTTATTTGCCCGAGGGAATAATTGCCTGTGAACGGATGTTCGGCGAATATGATTTCCCAAAACTTAAACAGTATGTTATCGGTGTAAACCTGCCTGCGGCTAAAAGAAAAGTATACGAATTCTTTTTAACAAATGGTTCTGTGAATTTTGAGTTTTACCGGAAACTTATTTCACCCGATTCTTCGATTGCTTCTTCAGCAAAGCTTGAAGATGGAATTGTCATTAATCCCGGGGTGGTAATTGCACCATTTTCTGCTTTGGGCAACCTTGTTACCATAAACCGGAATGTTTCAGTTGGACACCATACGGCCATTGACGATTTTACCACACTGCATCCGGGCGCGAATATTGCCGGGCATTGCAAAATTGGAAAGGGTGCTACAATTGGGATGGGGGCAACCGTTATTGATGGTGTCTCGGTAGGTGATAATTCGGTAATAGGCGCCGGTTCGCTTGTTACAAAAGATATCCCTGCAAATGTTGTAGCATACGGATTTCCGGCTAAAATAATTCGCACCATCATTGCTTAGCATAATTGTCCTTAATAAACCGGCTCAGTTTCTTATGGGTTAAAATAGTTGGTTCTATCTCAATGGGCTGATAATAAAAACGGATAATTTGATCGGGAAAAATGGCGATTTTGACCGGTACCCGTTTTAGTATAAAGTAGGCCATCATCATAACAAACCGGGGAATGGGGATGATGATGACTTTTTTTGAAAGTGTCCCTGCAATGTGTTTAATGAGAGACCTGTAGGAGAAAGACTGTGGTCCGGTAATTTGAATAATCGAAGATGCATACTTTTTTTCAACAGTAGTGGAATATAGTATTTCTGATAATTCTTTATATAAAAGCGGACGTAATCCTTTGTGGTCACAAACAGGGGCGAATATTATTTTCTTTTTATTGACAGACCGAATAAGTGTTTCAATGGGTGATTTTTCTGAATGTCCATATAACTGGGCCGGGCGGATGATCGTATAATTTTTTAGGTTTTCTTTAATGTATTGTTCCGATTTATATTTGCTAGATCCGTAATGTCCACCATGGGGAGTGGCAACAATTGAACTGATGTAATAAAAATGCTTTACGTCGTATTTTTTTACGGTATCAACAATCAAGCACGTGGGAATGTAATTTGTATTTAAATAATCATTGTAGTTATATGAGTTGGAGAGTGCCGCGGCATGAATAACAATATCAGCATTTTTGAAAAAGAAGAATTTTTCATTTTTGTTTAATAAATCGAACTTTTCCCATGTGACGTTTTTTTGATTAAATGCTTTGTTTAAGTCGCGTGTCAGGGCAATAATCTCACAATTCGATTTTTCGAGCATTGAAATGTATTCCTTCATAAATAAAGCCGTAGCTCCGGTAATTACAATCTTCATTTTTGTTTTTTAAAACGGTATTTCAATATGTTCCAGCAAAATTCGAGTATAGCGCCAATCCTTATAAATGATTTTCTGCTTTCATTTTGAGAAAATTCTATGGGCAATTCATCAATCCTGAGGTTCATTCTGCGTGCTTCGATCATGATTTCTGCATCGATAAACCAATCTGTCGATTTCAGGTTCATTTTTAAATAAACTTCATGTGTGAATATCTTGGGTTTTGAATTGACATCTTTGGAGTTTAAGCCCGGAAAGAGCAAATTGAAAATAAAGTTGTAAATGTTGGATATCAGGAAACGGTACATTCCGTCGTATCGCTTAATCCTGTATGTTTTTACAAGGTCGTAGTTGTATTTTTTTAATATGTTTATATACATCTGCAACACTGACGATCGGGAATTGGCCATCGCCATCAATTACGCAAATGTAATTTCCGGTACAGGCATTTATCCCCTGCTGCATGTCCCAGCCCATCATCCCTTCCTTAATTTTTGTCACAGGAATTATTTTGTCGTGATTTTTTGCTAATTCTTTTACAATTTCAATTGTTTCATCTTTACTATGGGCAAAATCGTTGGCGACCAGTATTATTTCATACTCAATTTTTAAATCATCAAGAATTGATTTAAGTTGATCAAAAAAAGGCAAAATGGTTTTACCCGAATGGTAGCATAAGACAACGACAGATAGTTCAGGCATTTGAATAATATGTTTAAAAATTGCAGCGTTTAAAAATACATAAATGTAAATGAATTAGTAGAAAAAAATTCAATTTGTTTTTCATTTTGGAATGGCATTCAATAAATGATAATAATTGAAATTATTCGTAAACAATTTTTTCTATTTTTGACCTTTATAAAAGAAATCATTTTAAATGTTCCGAATATCAAAAACTTTTCGTAACCGGCTCGAACGGATATATTTATTCGCCAACCACGATTATTACATACGCTATTACGGTTCAAAACTTGGGATATTATGGGCTTTTCTGAAACCATTTTTTCACATAATGGTTTTGTATGTTACTTTTACGTACTTGATTTTCAGGCAAAGGGATCCACATTTTATCCTTTATCTTTTCACAGGTATTATTACCTGGCAGTTTTTTTCCGAGATGACAAACAGTTCAATTTCGCTTTTCAATAAACAACGCAATATTTTGCAAAACTCCGATATGCCAAAAATTGATTTGTTCTGGGCTATGTTGGGAAGTAAACTGTGGGGGTATCTGATTAATTTTGTAATATTTATTGTATTTTATGTGGTTTTTTTCGACCCGGTTTTCTCTCTAAAATACTTTTACCTTATACCAGTATGGTTGGGTTTGTCGATGTTCAGCCTGGGTTTCTCGTTTTACCTGGCTACTTTTTTTATTTACCTGCGCGACCTCGACCATTTATGGTCTATTGTATTAATGGCCGGATTTTGGATGGTGCCAATAATCTGGGATTACAAAATGTTGGAAACTACCTATCAGTTTATGAATTATATACCAATCACAGCTTTTTTGATTGATATCCGCCAGATCGTTTTGCATAATGAATTGCCAAATATGCATTATATGGTTACTGCAATAATAATTTCTTTTCTGATAGCCGGCACAGGCTATGTTTTTATGCAAAGAAAGTCAAAAAAAGCCCTTGAATACCTATTATAATTTGATTATGAATACCGATATAGCAATAAAGCTAGAAAACATTCAAAAAACCTACATTCTTCACGACCGGGGAAATACCATTCGCGACCGTTTGTTCTCCGTTTTTACGGGAAAAGCTTCGAGGAAGCTTACAGCCTTACAAAACATAAACCTTGAAATTAAAAAGGGCGAATTTTTTGGCATTATTGGCCGGAATGGCAGTGGAAAATCAACCCTTGTACAGATTATGAATAAATCTATTCCTCCCGACCGTGGAGGGAAAGTCACCGTAAACGGAAAAGCTATGAAGCTTGCATTGGGAGTTGGGTTTAACAGTGAATTAACCGCCAGGCAGAACATCATGTTGAATGCTTCGGTACTGGGAATGTCAATATCTGAAATTAAAGCAAAAATGGATGAGATGATCTCTTTTGCCGAACTGGAGAATTTCATTGACACACCTGTTAAGTTTTATTCATCGGGCATGAAAAGTAAACTTCTGTTTTCTATTGCTGTAAATGCTGAAGCCGATATTTTCCTAATGGATGAATTTTTCGGTGGAGTAGGTGATAAAAATTTTAGGGAAAAAGCCGATGAGGTTTTTCATAACCGTTTGGTTAAAGGTAAAACCATCATCCATGTAAGCCACCAGATGGAGACGATAAAAAAGTATTGCGACCGGGTTATGCTTCTCGAAAAGGGGAAGGTAATAGCCATAGGCACGCCCAAAGAAGTATTGAAACTTAATGCAGCTCAATAAACGAAACTTTATATTTTATTCTCTGATGGATGTAATTTTCAAACTTATAGTTATATCGTTACGATACCCGGGTAAGTTTTTACGAAAGTTTTCATTTTCAAAATTCAATGTTTTATTAAGGGCGCTCAGGAATGAACCTTCCGATCAGATAGTATCAAATTTTGTTTACTTCTTAAAAGGGGAAAGGATTCCGCAGAAACCCGTAAAAGAAGAAAGACAGGTTACGTTAAGGGAACAGTTTTTACTCGAAAGGCAGATTTTACTTGATGAATTTCTGAAAAGAAAAACTAAGCTGGATTTCTCCAAATCCAATCCCGAACTTTCAATTTTGATGATATTATACAACAAGGCTGAATTAACCCTTGCCTGTTTGCAATCATTACTGGACTCGGATTATAAGAACTTTGAGCTGATTATTGTTGACAATAATTCAACCGACAAAACCCATGAATTGCTCAAGAGGATTTCGGGGGCAAAAATTATTGAGAATAAGGAAAATATTCATTTTTTAAGGGCCAACAACCAGGCTTATGGGTATGCCAGGGGAGAATATCTGCTTTTTTTGAATAACGATACAACCTTGCCTTCAAAATCACTGGGGCTGGCTATGGAAACTATTAAATCGGTCAGTCACTGTGGTGCTGTTGGGGGGAAAATAATTTTACCAGAAGGTTGGCTGCAGGAAGCCGGCAGCATTGTATGGAACGATGGTTCATGCCTGGGATATGGGAGACATGAAGAAACTGATTTGCCCCAGTATAATTTCATGCGCGAAACTGATTATTGCTCAGGGGCATTCCTGCTTACGAAAGCAGAATTGTTTAAAGAACATGGAGGATTTGACCCAATATTTGAACCGGCTTATTATGAAGAAACCGATTATTGCTTTTGGCTTCACAATAGTGGTTACAAGGTGGTTTATGATCCAAAAGTCGAAATCAGGCATTTCGAATTCGGAAGCGGGATTTCTGAAAAAGCGTTTGAATTGCACCGAGTCAATCAACAAAAGTTCTTTCAAAAACATCATGAACAATTGAAAGGGCAGTGTTATCCTGAATTGACTGAAACGTTAATTCCACGTTTTGCAGCTAAAGCAAGGCAAAAAAAGAGGATTCTTTATATTGATGACCGTGTTCCGCATATTGATTTTGGATCAGGTTTTCCGCGCTCGAATACCATTGTTAACATGATTGCCGGAATGGATTGGCAGGTAACTATTTTCCCATTGAATTTTCCCGATGAAGATACCTGGGATGTTGCTTACAGGGATATAAACCCCTTCGTTGAAATAGCCATTGGCTATGGATTATCGCGTTTTGATACTTTTATAGATGAAAGGAAAGGTTATTTTGATGTGATATGGATCAGCAGGCCTCATAATATGGAAGCCGTTGAAAAAATCATAGAACCTTTAGAGGATAAGTTGAAAATTATATACGATGCCGAAGCGATTTTTGCCGAAAGGGAAATCAGGCAAAAGCAACTTAATGGTATTATTTGCACTTCCAGTTATACCGAGGCAATGATTCGAAAGGAAGTAGGTTTGGCAGAAATTGCCCATGTGGTGAGTTCAGTATCGGAAAACGACGCTGGACATTTCAAAAAACATGGTTTTGAAAATGTTGTGGTTCTGGGACATTGTTTGGATATAAAAACAAACACATCGTCATTTGACGACAGGGAGGGTTTGTTGTTTGTTGGCAACCTTGATTACAGCGAGTCTCCTAATGCCGATTCAGTTATCTGGTTTGTTAATGAGATATTTCCGTTAATCAGAAAAGATATTCCGGGAATTACCTTTGACGTTGTTGGATCGGCTAAATCTGAAAAGATTCAAAAACTGAAAGGTAAAGGCGTTAAAATACTCGGAAAGGTTGATAATCTGGAATCATATTATAACCAGAACAGACTTTTTATTGCCCCAACCCGTTATGCTGCCGGAATACCTTTTAAAATTCATGAAGCAGCGGCAAATGGCTTACCTGTGGTTGCAACCCGCTTGCTGGCCGATCAACTGGGTTGGAGACACGATGTTGAACTATGGGCAGTGGAGCCTGAAGCGGAGTGCTTTGCAGAAATGATCGTTTCGGTATACAATCACAAAACACGTTGGAAAAACGTTCAAAAGAATGCTTTTCGCTATATTGAAGGCGAAATGTCAGTTAAAGCATATAAGCAAAAAATATTCAATATCCTGAGCGGGACAGTTTAGATATGATAGCAAATATCGACAGCATATTTAACCATACTGTTAAGGGTTGGTGCTTCAACCCCAAAACCCCCCTTATCCCCCTTTCAGTCACTTTATACATCGATGGGAAAGAGTTTGCATCTCAAAAGGCCGATAAATATCGTTCCGACCTTGAAAAAAAAATACATCCAAACGGTTGTTGTGCTTTCAATTTTAAACTGCCCGATACTATCAAATATAATGGGCAGCACATAGAAGTAGAAGCTGGCAACGAGAAAATAAAATCACGTTTTGTTGCCTTGTTGGGCGAAAGTGGCAAAGAAAAAATACACCGTATCCAGATTTATGGAGAGCGGGCATCGGGCACGAATTATTTAAAGCAATTGTTGATTAGAAATATCCCCAATATAATTCATACCAACCAATACGGGTGGAAGCACTTTTTCCCGCCCAAAACATTTCCCGATTCCGACCGTTGTTTGTTTCTGGTGATATTTCGCGATCCGTTCGATTGGATCAGAAGCCTATATTTACAGCCACATCATGTTCATCCTTCGTTGAAAAACATTCCTTTTTCAGAATTTATCCGTTTTGAATGGCAATGCGTTTGGGAAGAACTTGCTGATGTATATCCGGGTGACGAGAAATATGGCAAGGAAATGATGTTTGAGCGTAATCCAAAAAACGGAAGGCGCTTTGAAAATGTGATAAGGTTGCGAAATGCCAAAATTAGGGCTTTCGAATCATTAAAGGCCAGGGTTAAACACGTTGAATACGTTAGATATGAAGATTTGGCAAAAGAGCCTGAAAAATTTATAAACAGGCTTGCCCAAAAATATGACCTGCATACCGTTAAACAGTTTCAAAACATCACAACTTACAAAGGAATTACCCCAAAAGCATATAAACCAAAAACCTACAAGGATTTTTCAGAGGAAGACCTTCGATTTATCCTTCTGCATATGGATGTTGCAATTGAAAAACGGATTGGATATTCCTCATCATTTTCAGGTAAAATAATGTCGCCCATGAAACTTTGGCTCGAAAAAAAGAAATATTTTCTTAAATATAAATTGTTAAAAGCCTTTAATAATCAAATTATTTTCAAATGAAAAACCAGCTTGAAAAGTATAGCAACGAAATTCTTGATTTCTTTAAGAATAATAAACTCCTGATTCTATTTTCACTTTTAGTGGCTGTAGTGTCTTTCGGATACGAACTTTTTAACTTCACATTCTCAATTGATGAAGAATTGGATTCTTTCACAAGGGGCGTTGACCACACCCGCAGGATACTCACAGGTAGGTGGGGGGCTTATTATTTTAACCTCTTGCTCTTTCCGCACTCAGTTATGCCCTTTTTACCAGTTCTGATTACCCTTGTTTGCCTCGCATTTGCTGTTGTGTTTTATATCGGGAATGAAAAGGGAGACCTGTTGTCGAAACTGGTTTTCAGTGCAATTTTAATATCATTCCCCTTGCATGCCTATTACCTCACTTTTAATATTCTGAATTTCTCAATCGGGATTGCACTGGTATTGTCGGCGTTTAGCTTTTTTATATCTGCAAAGCTGGTTGATGGTGACAGGTTTAAATGGAGTCTCTTTTTGCTTGCAATACCTGTTTTAATCATATCGCTTGGGGTATACCAGGGAATGATGATGGTTTATCCGGTTTTAGTTATTGGCCATTTACTGTTTCAATTGCTTAATAAGAATGAAAACCTGGATTTCAGGAAATTTATATTCGGAATTGGTATTTACCTTTCGGTTTTCATCGTTGTTTTTATATTTTACCAGGCAATTACTGCAGGATTGAAGATATTATACTTTGGCGAAGTAATAACCAAAGGCATTTACATCGATACATTTATCATGTGGGGGAGGCTGCCGGTTAAGGACATAATTGTAAAGGTTGCTCACAGCATATTGGCTTACTTAAGCGGAAACGCCTTTTACGGTTCAATTTCGATGAAATCGCTCATTATTCTGGTGCCTTTCATAATATACCTGATTTTTAAAAAAATTAAAGAGACGCATTTCAGGGTTTTGGCCTTGTTCCTTTTTGGGCTTTTGCTTATTTTCCCTTTTGGTGTAATGGTTTATGTTGGGAAAGGGCTACCCCCCAGAACTTTACTCGCGCTACCGTTCATGCTGGCGATGCTTTGGTTCATTTCGTTTCATTTTTTAAACAAATGGGGGAAAAGGGTTTTATTGGTTTGTGCAGTTGGCTTCTTTTTGATCAATGCAAACATCAACACCCGGTTATTTTACTCAACCTATGTTGCCTGGCAGGCCGACAGGGATATGGCTAATCGTATTGTTGAAAGGATATATAACCTTGACATAAACCAAAAACAGAAAAAAGTCCCTTTAGCCTTTATCGGGCAATACAAACATCAAACCAACGAGCTTTTTTACAAATCCGATGTTTTCGGTGCCTCTTTCTTCTCATGGGGCAATGGCAGGTCCGACCGAATGATAAGCCTGATAAGGTACATTGGAGAAGACAGGTTTATTGCAGCGCCTAAAAACAAGGTTAAAAGCCTGAAGGGTGAATTTGAAAAAATGCCTGTTTGGCCATATAAGGGGTCGGTAAGAAAGATTAACGGAGTGGTTGTTGTAAAACTTTCGGATGAATGATAAAAACGGTTTATATCCACATTGGATATCCTAAAGCTGCCTCTTCTTCAATTCAAGAGTCTTTAGTATCAAGAGCTGATCTTTTAAAAGAGTGCGGTTATCTTTTCCCTGTATTAAATATTAATGGAAGACAATATAGTAACCATTCAATTTTTTTTCATAACCTTTTTTCCAACAGTCCCCAACCATCGAATATTAATATTCGAAATGAGATCACAAGTGAAGCAAAACGAATTAGTTTTGTCAGCGCATTCGAAAATCAATTTGGTGAGCAACTGAAGTCATTTCAGGGTGATAATCTGATTTTTTCGGGCGAGGGAATTATCCACATGCGAGTTGATGAAGTAAAGAAAATGAAGGATTATTTTATACAAAAATTTGGTCCTGATCTGAAATTTTGTTTGCTGGTAATTACCCGGAATCCAGTAGCAAGAATTCAGAGCAACATTCAACAGGCAGTAAAAGCAGCATTGCCGCTCTCTTTTGAAAGGATATATAAAATAAACAACCTCTTTTCGAGAACGCTATCAGTTTTCCTGAAATTTTTTTCTGTTTCTGACTTCATAATTTTAAGGCTTGAGGATATATCTTCAAGTACTGAGGGGGCCGTGGGAGAGTTGCTTCTTAAAATTGGTTTTCCGGAAAAATTAATATCTAAATTTCCAAATTTGCACATAAATAAAAAACTATCATATGAAGCTGTATTATTATTGTCTTCAATAAATGAAAGAGTACCTTTTATGATTGATGGAAAATATAATCAGGCCCGAAAACATATAATAATTAATGATTTTAAAAGAATTCCCGGCCAAAAATTCACGATTGAAAAATATCAACAAGAAGTTTTTTGGAGAAATTGCCTGGATGATGTTAAATGGATTTCAGAAACTTTTGCATGTAAACCTTATGAGTTCTCAATTTCTGGAATTTGTGAAAGCAATAAAAGATGGAGCAGGATTACTTTAAAGGCCATAAAAGATTTACTGAAAAAGCAAAACAAAAACATTGGCAATATCATTATCATGTTTATTTTTAATGATTTAAAAGGAAATTTTAATACATATCATCTTGGTGATAAAGTAAGAATATTGTATTTTATTCTGAAAGAGAAGTTTCAATTGTTACAAAGAGAATAAGTTGAATGATTAAAACGGTTTTTATCCATATAGGTTTACACAAAACAGCCTCAACAAGCATACAGGATTCTCTTGCTGAATCGCATGAATATCTGATAAATAATAATTATTTGTATCCGATTTTTTTTCTGAATGATAAACGTATTGTAAATCATTCAATACCGTTTTTTAGCCTTTTCACAAAACACCCTGCAAAATATCAGGTGAATATTAAAGCCAATATCAACGATGATAATGAATTGGAAAAAGTCCACAAAAAATATCTCGAACAATTAAAATCTCAAATCGATTCTTTTCAGGGTGAATACCTGATAATTTCGGGAGAAGACATTTCACGGCTGACAGTTTTAGAGTTGCTTGAATTACGAAAATTGATCATTGACCTGACAAACCCCAATATTAAAATTGAGGTAATAGCGTTTGTGCGAAATCCTGTCGATTTAGTGAAAAGCTCAATGCAGGAGATGGTTAAACACGGTGAAGTAATTGAAAATATTTATTCTGTTACTGTTGAAAGGCTGAAAAATAAATTTCGATTGACCCTTGATAAGTTCCTACAGGCCTTCTCATCAGATGAAGTTAAAGTTTTTAGAATGGAAGATGCTCAAAAACATCAGAATGGCATTTGTGGATATTTTATGCAAATAATTGGCGCTCCTGAATTAATTCAAAATTTGGTATCTCTATTTTATTCAAATCAATCAATCTCGTATGAAGCGATTATGTTGTTATCGGCGGTTAATCATAGTTTTCCTCTGTTTATAGATGGTAAAAGCAACCCTGAACGTAAGGATTTAGATCAATTCAGCTTGATTAAGATTCCAGGTGAAAAGTATTCAATCTCTGAATCGAAAAGAAAATTGATATGGGATAACTGCCAGGAAGACCTTAAGTGGCTATATACGACTTTTGGGGTAAATCCATATTCTTACAGATATGAAGGAAAAATTACCGGAACGGAATATTGGGGAAGAAAATCGCTTGAATATTTAGATACGATTTTTGCAGATCAACCTGATAAAATTCGTGAAGTATTGTTTAAATGTGTTGTTAAAGAGATAAATGTTCATTTTGAACAAAAAGATTTAAAGGAAATGATCTTTACTCTTAAATATTTTTTCAGACTTTCAAGGAAAGCAAAAATTTTACTTAGCCCTCAATATCTCTTTAATTGTTACGTTAAATGGATTTTTTATTTTCTCATCAGCATCTTTAAAATGCCCTTTTCCTTTTTAAATAAGCCTAAATAAAAAAAATAAAACAGGGGCTAAAAAAATTAGTAAGCGAAAAGGCGTAAATAATTTTTATAAAGAATTTAAACCATTCGTTGTAAAATAAATCAAAAGTACAAGTTTCAGATAAAATCACTAAAAATTCAGTAAAATGATTAAAAAAGTTATTATTACATTGATAGCCGGACTGATGATAACATTGGCTGGCATTGCCCAACCTCCCGGGCCAGGGCAGTTCGATCCTGAAGAAATGGTTAAACGCCAGACAGAACAGATGGTTGAAGATTTAAGCCTAAACGATGACCAAACCAAAAAAGTTGAGGCCATAAACCGCAAGTATGGTGAAAAGACGAGGGAAATGTTCCAGTCGGCGCAGGGAAATTTTGAAGGAATGCGGGAAAAAATGGAAACGATCAGGGAAGAGAAAAACGGAGAATTAAAGGCTGTCTTAACTGAAGATCAATACAATAAATACATCGAGATAGAGAAGAAGCGGATGGAAGAAAGGCGAAACCGTTGGAGAGAAGGAGGTCAACAGGGACAGTCTAACGGCAGAAGGGGAGGCCAGAGAGGTAACGGGGAATAGAAAGTAAAAAATTATTGTAATTTGAGAACGCTGACAAACATTTTTAATTGCCGGCGTTTTTACATTTCTTCCTGTGGTGTCCTGTCAGAGGGTTTTCTTGTTTTATTGAAAAATTTATTATCATATTCCTCCCAGGGTTGGCCCCAAAGGCTTTCGTTCATTTTGCTTTTATACCAGTTAAAATGATAAGAAATGCCAAATTTAATTGATGGGATAAAAGCGTATACTTCCTGGCGGTTGAGCAATACCCCGTTGTTTGGACGTATGGTTGCCTCATAGTTTTGGATACCATCGAGATAGTCGTTGCTTAAAAACATAAGTTTCAGTTCGGCATTAAGTGATAACCGTGCTGATAAAAAATAGTTTACCCCCGGACATATCTGGAATGTTCCATACAGATCTTTAAACGAATGAATTCCCTGCCCTTTTTCATATAGTGGGTTTGGCAGGTTCGATTCAAAGTAATGAGCTGCATCCTTATAACCCATTTCAACACCAATTGATGAAAAGCCCAGGCCAACTTTGACATACATGTTGAGGTTTAGCTTTTTATCATCAGAATTTATAAAATTCTCAAAGTTATAGTGCAGGTTTAAAAAATATGTTGATGTATTTGTCCTGAAGTAAACCGGGTGGGGAACAAAACTCGCTGTTTCGTTATTAAAACGATCACTGTAAATAAGCCAGTTAATATTGTTCGGAAAGGTTTTATCGCCTGAAAAATAATTTTTTTCAAATTCAAAGCCCAGACCAAGGTCAAAGCTGAATCTCTTATTAATGTGAAAAGAAAAAGAACCGTTGGGGCTTGGGTTCATATCCATTGATGTTCGGGAAAAGTCTTTTTTTATTTCTGTTGCGAATAAGTTCACACCCCCTAATATGCCAATGTTCCAGTCTTTGTGCCAGTTGCGTTTCAGGTTTCCGGATCTGGCAGCTAGCATGACGGGTAGGAAAACTGCAAATGATAATATGAATATTGTCTTTCGCATTTGTGACCCAAAAATAGGATTTTTACTTTAAGATGCCAGACTACCCAAGCAATTTTTATTTTTTTTGTTTATAACTTAAAATGCGCATTTTACTAAATAAAAAGTACCCTTCGTGGAAAAAATTTTGTTTCTAAGATTGATTGTTGTAACTTTTTTCAAAAAAGTGCCGGGTACGTTATTAAAACTAATTAAACGGAAATCCCAAGCTAAATGCCCGGTGCTTTTTTTCTTTTTCTGCCCCGGTTTATTTTGCTGAAGATGGCATAATCCTTTCGATATGAATTTCAGAATTATTGTGTGGTTGGTAATTAGCATAATAAAGTTTTGAAAGTTTTATAATTGGATGCGGATTTAATGGGTGGTTTTGTTCCTTTTCTTGGTAATAATATGTTCGTATGCTTCAATTACTTTTTCAATAACTATTTTTATACTGTCTTCTTTTAATCCATTATAAACCGGCAATGTAATTTCGTTGGCATATAGTTTATAGGTATTTGGAAAATTCTGCATTTTAAAACCAAGTTCTTTAAAAAGGGTAAGCATTGGCAATGGAGTATAATGAACATTGGAAATGTTCCTTTGAATGGAAATCTGTTTTACCTATCTTTAAATCTTCAGTTCAATTGGGCATTAAAAAATTATATGCTGGAATTATCGAAACTCCTTTGGGCAATTCAACCGGATATTTATTTTCATTAAAAACGAGAAGCGTTCCTTTGGGAATATTGAAGGATTTCATTACCTCTGATAAACCTCCGATTTCACGACCGGCATTATCAGCATTCAATTCAAAAGAAACCTGCATCGCTTCTGTGATGTGTACATTTTCTTTTTTAGGGAAATCACATTCGTATTTTTTCGAAAAATAATAAAGTTCGTAACACCGCCTGATTAAGCCGGTTTTATGCTGAAAGGCCTCTTTTTGGTCAACAAGTATTTCCTGCAAGAATCTTTTTCCCATCTTATTCTGCGATAAATTTGCAACATAGATAAAAAATCATTCATTGCTAACAAATAATTATTCTTGATTTTGTTCTTTGTGGACGAACCAATTTTTACTTTTTTAAACATTTAAATTGCTTATTTGTGTTTTCTGGCAAGCAACATCCTTCGTTTCTTCTCAATTAATCCGGGCATTGGCCTCTAACAAACCAAGGTTTTCAAACCGGGTGAGGCAACCCTGTTAGTTCCGATAAGCATTTGGGCTGAAATAAATTGGGCTTGCAGCCCGATAAAAATTATTAGTAACTTACATATTGGTCCCACCTTCACTACGTTGCGGTGGACAGGCGGACAAGCTAATAAACTCGTTGTACAGGGGATTGTGCAGGGGTAGGCTTCCCTATGGTTAGTAACTTATTCGTTTTAGGAATTTAAGCCCGAAGGGCTATAACAATAATAGCCGGGGGTGAAGCACAGCGTAACCCCCGGAATGGGTAAATACCCAAAAACCGC
>JAFGEV010000333.1 GCA_016931385.1 Prolixibacteraceae bacterium | reverse complement strand
TGATTCTTTTGCTGGTGAATTTTTTAATATCCCGGATGGTATTACTCAATTCGCCGATACCGCTTTGCATGATCGTATGCATATGATTGGACATGATCACAAATGCAAAAACATTCAGGTTTTTATTTTCAATGGCAAATCGAAGACTTTCAATGACAATATCGCGGTATACCTGGCGTGTGAAAATATCAATCCAATCAACAATTTGAAAAGTTAAATAGTATAATCCTTCCTGATCATTAATTTGATAGCCGGTTGACATAACGGTATCATTCTATTACTAATAACAAAATAAAAGTACTAAGAAAACAGCTATTTCGATATAATATATTTGAAAAAAATGTCAGCTGAATTAAGCGAATGGTAGTCGCAGACTACGATTTACAGCAGGCGAAGTTAAGAAAACTTCGCCTAGCGGGGAGGCTACGTTGAATTTCTGCGCAACCTGGCATTGTTTTGCCAGATCTTCATCAGTGTGCATCGGATTCAGAATCGAATGATCAATCATCAAGGCAAGTTCGGCTAACTTTTCCATAGTTGTAGAATTTATATTTCCGGGATGCGAAGGATATTTCAAAGCAATACTAGGAATATTTTGAATGACGTGGCGAATTCACGTCTATCCTTTGCCGGTTTAAAACCAAAACAGATAAATTTATACCTTTAACAGGCCACTTAAAATCCAAAAATTATGAGAACAGCCTACTTTATTATACTGACAGCCCTTTTGCTCACATCGTGCAGTAAACCTGAACCCAAATCTTTTTTTACCGCTGATAATCCAAATTTTGCCTACCTGGGCAGGTTTGATTTTTCAGATCCGGTTAAGCCCGTATTCATGTATTCGGGATGTGCCATCCGGACTGTGTTTGAAGGTTCGTCGGTTGAGCTGATCCTGAAAGATGACAGCCTACGGAATATGTATACAGTTGTGCTTGATGACAGCCTTTTTGTAATTACTGCAAACCGCGCCGACAGTACTTACCTGCTGGCCTCGGGCCTTTCTGAAGAACGCCATAACCTTGAAATAATCAGACGTACGGAATGGCACGGCGGCAATACCACTTTCCTTGGTTTGAAAATCAAGGGGGGCGGAAACCTTTATAAGCCTGTAGTTAAAGAGCGCAAAATTGAATTCATCGGCGATTCCTATACATGCGGTTATGGAAACGAAGGCAAAAGTGTGGAAGAGCATTTTGCGTATGAAACGGAAAACAATTACATGTCGTTTGGGGCCATTACCGCACGTGCCCTTGATGCCGAATATGTTGCTGTCTGCCGCTCCGGCATCGGCATTGTGCAGGGATACGGAGGAGGGCGCGATTTCAATATGCCCGCTCATTATGATGAGGTGATTCTGAACAGCTCAGTTAAATGGGATTATTCACTTTACCAGCCACAGCTTGTGGTAATTAATCTGGCAGGCAATGATCTTTCTGCCCCACTTGACCCGGACGAATTTGTCAATGCTTATGTCGGATTTCTGAAACGAATCAGAACCAACTATCCGGGTGCGGCTATTGTTTGTATTGCCGGACCTGCATCGGATAATGCCCAATGGGTTACCTGGCGGAATCTGATTCATGCTGTGGTGAACCAGTTTGGAGCCCTTGACCAGAGCGTCCATTACTTCGAATTCAGCACCATGGAGCTTCATGGAAGCGACTGGCATCCGAATGTGGAAGAACACCGGAAAATGGCCGGGGAATTAACTGTGTTTCTGAAGGAGCTGATGAAGTGGTGACCCCAAACTGACCTTTAAAACTATCAGATATAAAACTATCTTATTGTTTTTGAAATAACCCAAATTATCCGCTTTTTATGTATCTAATAGTTATGTATTTTTGTAAAAACAAATAATTATTGTTTTTACAAATATCTTGTGGTTATGAAAACAAGTAAGATCATTACCGATTTAAGAAAATCCAAAAACTAGTCGCAAGCTGATTTGGCAAACAAAACTGATATTTCACAAGTAATGTTTGGAAAATATGAAAAAGGGGATGCAATTCCATCCATTGAAGTAGCTAAAAGAATTGCTGATGCTTTGGAAGTTTCTTTGGATTATTTGGTAGGTGAAGGAACAAACAGTAAGTTCGATAAAAAAACTTTGATGCGTATTGAAGAAATCGAACAATTAGAGGATGATAAAAAGAACCTTGTTTGATGTGATTGATACATTTATCCGGGAAGCAAAAGGCCGTAAAGCTTTTGCAGTTTAATTCTAAACCATTGTATTATGAAAGTTTCGGAAACAAAAACATTACATCTCCCTATACTGGTAGAACAGGACGAAGACAATTTTTACATTGTAAGCTGCCCGGTTTTTAAGGG
The DNA here is from genome assembly GCA_016931385.1 of Prolixibacteraceae bacterium. Lineage (GTDB taxonomy): Bacteria > Bacteroidota > Bacteroidia > Bacteroidales > Prolixibacteraceae > DAIMEA01. The sequence continues at coordinate 168 of JAFGEV010000333.1, read as the reverse complement.
TTGCCACTCATATGGCAAAACCATTGATGAAGCATTGGTTAACATTAAGGAAGTAATAGATATGTGCATTGAGGAAGAGAAAGAACAGGCTTCCGAGATTAACCGTTTTGTAGGTTTCAGGGAAATGCAGGTTCCAGTTAAAACCGCTGCGGTTTAAATTTTCCAGGC
>JAFGEV010000332.1 GCA_016931385.1 Prolixibacteraceae bacterium | reverse complement strand
TTTTCAACAAGTTAAAGTTAATTCAATATTGCTGAACGAGGTTAATCAGAAAGCGTAATGAGCGCCTGCCATGATCATAATCCCCTGAGCATTGTACCCATGCCAAATCTCGTAATTCTGGTTAAGTATGTTGTTGGCCGAAAGGAAGATCCCCAGTTTCTGGTTTATTGCATATTCAATTCCCAGGTTGATGTTAATTATCGTTTCGAAGGTATGAAGCACCGATGATAAATATGTTGTTTCCCAATGCCCGCTTGTTTTATTCAGCTTGTATGAAAATAAGTCCATTTGAGCCTCACGTTGTCCAATTACATTGGCATCAATTGTTGCTTCCCATCTTGAAGCAATCCTGACAGTTGTTTCGAGCGATGCATCGAAACCCGGAAGATGGTTGAGAACAACCTGGGCGGTATCGTCATAAATGTAATAATTGCCTTCGAGTGCAACTGATACATTTTCGCTGCTGTAACGTATTTTACCCCCAAAGCGGAGTGCATTAAAATCGGCATACTTAACATCAAACGCATTCAGGATTTCGGTATTCCCGTCAGGGTAAAAGAATTGTTTCAGATAAAAAAGAGGTTGGCCCTGATTTATACTGTAGTTTACATCAAAATTGTAAGCTAGCCTTTGGCTGAATTTTCCTTTGAAGCCGCCATAAAAACTGATGATTTCCTGCGAAGGTTTTACTTCAGTATTGAAATTCACATACCTGTTTTTTTCTATTATGCTTGCATAATTATTTGCTGAAAGCTTGCCGTCGGTTCCGGCAAATAATTCAAGCCAGCCCTGTATGGGAGAGTAACTAAAATAAATTTTGGGTGAAATATGGAATGTTGCCGTTGTATCATCGTCGATAATTGTGCCCAGGTTAAATCCTGCATCAAGGCTCCATGACTTCTTTTTTAACACTACCTGTGGATGGACTGATGCATAAATAAACTGATGGTTAGTCTGTCCTGAATAATAATTGATTATGCTGTCCTGATAAAAATAATTGGCCCGTGTGTCGATTACAATGTCATACTTTGGGTTCTTGATGGTGTAAAAACCTTTGTATCCGCCATTGTGCGCTGTTTGGCCTGTAAGGTTCCAGAGGTAATTGTAGCCCAGCGAAACCGAGTAATCGACTTTGCTGCGCGAGTTGTAATTCGACAGGTTGAAATTTGCACTGGCCTGGTTAACGGCTTGCTTCATATTTAAAGTTGCCGAAGTTGGTTCACTCATCCGGTAAAGCAATGAATCGGTCAGCGGAAAACCGTAATACCGGTATCCGTCGCGTTTATACTGAATATCCCAGTCGAGGTTGGCTTTCTTTAAATAGTGTTTCATGAAAATCCTTGCCAGGTTTTTACTGTATGTTCCATCGACTTTTAATTCGTTGTTAAGCTCGATTTCCGGGAATGATGAAAAATGAAAAAGGTGTGCGCCAAATTCAGCATTACGCGAAGGTGGCGTGTTAACAATAACCTCGGCATATGGTGTAATTTCATAGCCGAAACCAGCTTTCACATAGCCTGTGTTTTGCTTGTACCGTGGAGGGGTTCCCAGCTTAACAACCGGCAGGTGCTGTATCGATTTTTCGGAAGGGATCAGCCCCGGGGCAATGTTGTAATCGAAATTGGGAGTATAATTTACTGTGTCGGAAATCTTTGGGGAAAAGCTGATCTTATACGATTCGGTAATGCTGGGTTGATATGCTTTAATAACCTCAACTTCTTTTACCAAAGTTGAATCGGGTTGTGCCATAGAAAATTTGGCAAATCCCAGTAAGAAAACTGTTAAAAAAATATTTATACTTTTCATCATATTCTACTTAATTAATGGATGTGGAATCGGAAGGATTGCTTGTGGCATCAAGAATGGATTCGTTCTCCTTTTCTTCAATTAATTTGAGCTTTTGCATGGCTGTTTCCTTTATCCCGTCGCCTTCATTGGTATAGTTATCGATAATGCTTTTAAGCGTATGCCTGGCCTGGAACAGGTCGTTGTTTGACAGATAAAGGTCAGAAAGCAGGATAAACGATTTGGCAAGCCAGTATTGATGAGGTGTGTTTTTGCTGATAAAATCCATAATTTCGTTTTCACATTCCTCCAGCTTATTCTGATTGTAGTAAATTTTTGCCACAAGGTACTTTGCTTCAGCTCCGGCAGCATTTTTGGTATCGCCTGCGATTTCGGTCAAAAAGGGTAATGCTTCTTTTTCGTTGTTGAGTAAAAAGTACGATTTCCCCAGGTTGAAATTTGCCTCCCGTACCATGAGTTCGGTTACGTTGTCGGTTGTTTTGAGCAGTTTTGCAGCTTCGATTGTTTCCCTTGATTGGTTTTGTTCAAAATGGCAGCGCATAATTCCGGCTCGCGCCTTTAGCACATTCCATTTGGTGCTTGCAAGTTCACCCAATCGTTCAAAGAAATTCAGTGAGACAGCAAAATCACCTGCATTAAATGTTAGCTCTCCTGCTTTTAACAAAGCCTGTTCAGTGAAAATGTTTTCGGGGCTTTGGGTTACCTTTTCATATAATTCAAGCGACTTTGAATATTTTTCGTTTTTATAATAATGCTCAGCAAGGTAGAAAGTGGCATTGGTTGTAAAATTGCCATCGGGGAAACGTTTCAGGTATTCTTCAAACTGAATGTCGGCATTATTGCCTCCCGACATGTAAAGTTTCTCAGCCGAAATGTAGAAAATTGAATCCTGTGCCGAAGATGAAATTTCAGAACCGCCACCCAGGGTTTGTACATATGTAAAGTAATCGTCAACCCTGTTCATTTCGATATAGTTGTTTTTTATGCCTACTAAAGCGGCCTTTGCTTCTTCGGTTTTTGGGTACTGTTCGGCTAACTGCTTATAATATTTCAGCGATTGTTGAAGGTTGTTCTGGTTATAATATATTATACCAAGTTGCAAAAGGGCTTTTTTTGTCAATGAACTTTTCGGGTAATCTGAAATTAATTTCTGGTATGCATTTGTGGCACTGTTATAGTCATTGGTACGCTCGTGGGTCCTGGCTGATTCATATAGCGCATCGTCGATGAACGATGATGTTTTATAGGTTGAAGTTAAAACAGCGAGGTCAGTAACCTTTTCGTTGAAATTTCTTAATAAGCCCTGGCAGATTGCACGTTGGTAAAGCGCATAATCAGGGTCGAAAATATTAAGGGTATACGATTTTGTATAATAGTTAATTGCCTCTTCATAATCGCGTCCAAGATAATAACAGTCGCCAAGGCGGTTGTATGCATCGGCAATAAGCCTGGTCTCGGTGCGGCTTTGAGACAGATATTTTCTGAACCACTCCTGGGCATTGTCGTAGCGTTTCATGTTGAAGTAACAGTACCCTATATTGTAAAACGATATGCCAAAACTGGCAGAGCTAAAAGCGCCCGGTGTTTTTTGGAAAGTTAAAAATCCATCGAGGGCTTCCTGATATCTTTCCAGACGGTAGTTGGCTTCGGCATTCCAGTATATTGCTTCAGCTTTATAATTTCGGTTATAGGAACCGTTTTCTATCGATTTTTCAAAAAAACCGATGGCTGATGAATATTGGCCATCGTTAAAAAGTTCAAGCCCCCTGAAATAGGTAACACGTTGGTAAGCTTCTTTCACCGAAGCCGATTTGACCTTGATCTTTTCAATCGAATTAATGGCGTCGCGGTAATTTCGGGTAGTCATGAAAACTTTTACGAGGTAATCGAACGCTGCGTCGTTCCGCTCCGAATCGGGATATTTTGTAATGTACTGGTCGAATGCTTTTATGGCCTCGTTAAAAGGCGAGTAGGAGAGTTCATACGAAAGTTTGGCATAATTAAACAGGGCATCTTCTTCAATTGCAGGGTCGAAATCGAATTTTGAAGCCTGTTCGAAAGCAGCCCGTGCTTTTTGTTTGTCATTCATTTTTAAATAGCACCCCGCCATGTGATATAACGCATTCTGTGCTAACAGGTCGTTCCTGACGGTAACCTTTGAAAAAGCCTCAATCGCTTTTTCGTTTTCATCGTAGTTCTCGTAACAAATGGCAAGCCTGTAATAGTCTTCGCGCGATTTCCTGCCCGAAACACCCTTGTAAGCATCAAGATATTTTACGGCATTAATATACCTCCCGGTTTCGAAGTAGGCATCGCCTATTATTTTGTAAAGTTCGTTGCGTTGTTCAGGAGGAGCGCCATTTACAATTTTCTCGCCTGTTTCGATCACACGGTCATACTTTTCCTGAAGGTAATATATCTGTGTGGTGTAATATGAGATAAACCCCGAAAACTTTCGGTTATGTTCAAGCTTGCTGAATTCCATCAAAGCAGTTTCATAGTTACCCTCAAGGTAATTAATGTAGCCCCAATAGTAGGAGGCCGACTGGGCATAAGTGGAATTGCCACGTTTTACGTCGTAAAAATATTGTGAAGCTTTCTTCAGGTCACCCGATTCAAAATAACTGTACCCCAAATAAAAATAGAAATCGTCGCTGTCGGCTTTTGTCAGTTTAGAAGGATCGGTGGCTTCAAAATTCTTAATGGCCGACCTGTATCTTTTGTTCGAAAACTGTAACCTGGCAAGCTCAAAGGTCAACTGGTTTTTCCAGGGTGTTGACTGGTTGTTGTCCAGATAATCTGACAATTCGCTTTCGGCGAGTTTGTTGTCCTGCCTGATAAGGCTCATCAGCCTGTAATATTCAAGATCGAAAACAAGGGGTTGGTTGTCTCTGGCCTTTTTAATGAGTTGTTCGGACATTTCGGTGGCGGCAATGTAATTTTTTGTGTTATACAAATCGATAACTTTCTTCAAAGAAAAAGTTTCGGCATTTTGCTGGCCCAAAACGTTTGATACAAACAGGAACGTGAAGATGAATGAAAAAGATAAATATTTAAAAAACAATCGGTTGTGTGCCATAATTTTTGCTCATTATTAAACGGTAAAAATAGGAATTAAATCCAAAAACAATTGCTTTATTTTTATTGAGTTCTTAACATTAAACTGTTTATTTCTGTGGTATAGTATGCTTTTAATACAAAAAATTTAGTTTTGTTATCTAAAACCAGCAGATATGGATCCCGATTTTTCAATTTCAATAAAAAATGCAAATATCTTCCAGCGCGAACAGCTAATCCTCTCAAATGTGACATTCGATATAAAGTCGGGGGAATTTGTATACCTTTTGGGGAAAGTTGGCAGCGGCAAATCGAGCCTGATACGGACGCTTAACGCTGAATTGCCCTTGTATGCAGGTGAAGCCATTGTGGCCGGGTATCGGCTTGAAACAATAAAAAACCACGATGTTCCATTTCTGAGGAGAAAACTTGGCGTGGTTTTTCAGGATTTCAGGCTACTTACCGACAGGGATGTTTACAAGAACCTGCACTTTGTTTTGAAAGCTACAGGCTGGACCGATGAAAATGCCATGAAAGAAAGGATAAACCACATGCTTCAGGAAGTTGGTATGCCCCGGGTAACTAAAAAAATGCCTCATCAGCTATCGGGTGGAGAACAACAACGAGTGGTTATTGCACGTGCCTTACTTAACAACCCGGAAATTATCCTTGCCGATGAACCTACAGGCAACCTCGACCCCGAAACTTCGGTTGAAATCATTGAACTGTTCAGGAAAATCCATAGCGAAGGAAAAACAATTTTGATGGCCACGCACGACAAGCTTGTGGTTGATAAATACCCCTTACGCACTTTGGTGTGCAACAATGGGGCAATTGCTGAAAATGGCCAAAATGGCGAGGTGCTGGATTTCAGGTCATTGGTCGATTGAATCATGTTTCAGTTTATTAAAAATGAGGATTGGGTTTATTGAAGAATAATGTTTAAATTGTCTTCATTATTGTAAAACAGACCTAACTCTATGAAACGGAAAATAATTTTTCTTCCCTTGGTGGGCATTTTACTGATTATTCTAATTGTTGTAAAAGTTGTCCATTCTAAAATAACTGAAAAAAAACAAATACTAAGTTCAGCCAGTCAGCCTGTTATGGCCGAATGTTTTGTTGCCCGTGATACAATGCCAGAATTTATTTTTACTACAGTTGGATACATCAGGGCAAATGAAAGTGTAGAACTGGTCAGTGAGCTTTCGCTTAGGTTAATCTCAATTCATTTTACCGAGGGCAGTTTTGTGCAAAAAGGATCGGTTTTGTTTCAACTCGACGATGCAGCGATTAAAGCCGATTTGAAAAAAAATGATGCAAAACTGGAGTATGCCCGCAATACCGAGCAGCGAAACAAAGATCTATTATCGACAGGGGGTATAAGCCAACAGGTTTACGATGAGTCACTTTTTGCTCTAAAAGTGCTTGAAGCCGAAAAAGAGTCCCTGCTTGTATTGCTCGATAAAACAACTATAAAAGCCCCTTTTTCAGGCATGGCAGGCATACGGAAAGTAAGCGAAGGGGCATTTGTAACCCCGGGCAAAGTGCTTACCACGCTAGAAGACATCAGCCGCTTAAAAATTGATTTCACCTTAGCTGAAACTTATGCTGCCATGGTTCAAAAAGGGAAGAAGCTGAATTTTGAAATTGATGGGATACCCGAAGTCTTTACAGCAACGGTTTTTGCAGTTAACCCTTCAATTAATCCCGAAACTGGCAACCTTAAGGCAGTTGCAATTATCGACAGCCCCGATGCACGGTTGAAAGCAGGCTCAGCAATTAGTTTGGAGATTGGTTCAAAAACATTGGTTTCGTCAATCTATGTTCCTACACAGGCATTGATTCCCACGCCGGGCGGCTTCCATGCTTACATTATGAACGAAGGTTTGGCTGATTACAGGAAAGTATTGATTGGCATGCGGTTGAATTCAATGGTTGAAATTAAAGAGGGAATTCAATCTGGTGATAGTGTTCTGGTAACCGGATTTATGAAAGTACGTCCAAATACTCCTGTTAAAATTGTAAAAGTCTGGTGATATGAGCCTTTCATCTACCTGTATTGAACGCCCGGCGTTACCCGTTGTATTTGCATTGCTGCTGATCATTGCCGGTGTGGTTGGCTTTACTTTTCTGCCCGACAGGGAATACCCCGAAATGCAGCCACCTGTTGTTAATGTGACAACCCTTTATACCGGCGCCAACGCCCAGATTATCCAGGCACAGATCACGGAACCGCTTCAACAGGAAATCAGCGGAATTGAGGGGATACGTGTAATATCTTCTTCATCAAACGATCAATCGAGTGTTATTACTGTTGAATTTAACCTGGGAGAAGATCTTGAACGTGCAGCAAACGATGTTCGCGACAGGGTGTCGAGGGCTGTCAGGTATCTCCCTAAAAATGCCGACCCACCAATTGTTGAAAAGCTTGATGCAAATTCCAACCCCATTATTTTTATGATTGTTCAGAGCGATGAACATTCGATTGAGGAAGTAAGCGATGTTGTTGACAGATATTTCCGCAACAGGTATCAGACAATACCGGGTATTGCAGGCATAAAAATCTTTGGTGAGAAGAAATATGCCATGAGGCTGTGGCTGAACCCTGAAAAGCTTCATGCCCGGGGATTAACGGCAACTGATGTTGAAAAGGCTGTTACTAAGGGTAACCAGGAATTACCGGCAGGAAGAATTGACGGGGATAAAACCGAACTCAACATTCGTACATTGGGCCTGCTTACTACTGAGGAATCGTTTAACGATTTAATAATCAAAAGCGAAAACGGCGAAATTGTTCGTTTCAGCGATGTTGGATATGCCGAACTGGGCGTTCATAACCAACGTACCATTTTTAAGGAAAACCTTGTTCCGGCAATTGCCATTGGCGTTGTGCCACAACCGGGAGCCAACACCATTGAAATTACCAACGAATTTTATAAACGTACTGAAATTCTCAAAAACGAAATACCGCCCGGCTTTACAATGAAAGTTGGCTTCGACTTCACGCTGTTCGAACGAAATGCCATAAAAGAAGTGAAGGAAACCCTGATGCTTGCTTTTATCCTGGTAGTCATCATTATATTTCTTTTTCTGCGCGACTGGCGTTCAACCATTATCCCGGTAATTGCCATACCCATTTCCATAGTGGCGACCTTCTTTATCATGTGGATATTTAATTTGTCAATCAATGTATTGACATTGCTTGGATTGGTGCTGGCTATCGGGCTGGTGTGCGACGATGCTATCGTCGTTCTTGAAATAATATATTCGAAGGTCGATTCCGGTTATCGTCCCAAAAGGGCTGCACTTGAAGGTAGCCGGGAAATATATGCTGCAATTATTTCAACCACAATAACACTGGTGGTTGTCTTTCTGCCGATTCTTTTTCTTCAGGGATTAACCGGTAAACTGTTTGGCGAATTTGTAATAGTTGTTGCCGGTGCAGTATTGGTTTCGGCCTTTGTAGCATTAAGCCTTTCCCCTATGATGGGGTCAAAGATATTGGTTAACCAGCACCATCTGAACTTTAACTGGTTATACCGCACTACTGAGCCCTTTTTTCTGAACCTTAACCGTTCATACCGCTACTCGTTGGTTGCATTTATGAAAAGAAGATGGCTGGTATGGCCTATCCTTGCAATATTGCTGTGTTCGATAGTAATCCTTTGGAAAACCCTCCACAAAGAATTAGCTCCATTGGAAGATCGTTCCAATATCAGGATCAATACTCTGGGACCTGAAGGGGCTACCTTCGAGTTCATGGAAGAATATATGGACCAACTCAGTGAATATGTTCGGGATTCGATTCCCGAGGCTACACGCAATCTTTCACTGGTTTCGCCGAGCATTAACACACTTGAACCCCCAAACAAAGGGATGCACCTGATATACTTCGACGAACCGGATGCAAGGGAACGTACTCAAAGTGAAATATTTCAGAAATTTGTGAAGGATATCCAGGGCATTACCGGAATAGGTATTTATCCCTTTGAGCCACCTACCATTGGCAACCGTTTTGCCGGACAAGCTTTGCAATATGTAATCCAGTCATCGGAATTCGACACGCTCACGAAAATTCTTCCGGTTTTTCTGGCCGAAGCTTCAAAAAGCAATATCGTGAGGTTTATTAATTCAAACCTAAAGGTTAACAAACCCGAATTGCGCATTACTGTAAACAGAGATAAGGCAGCTTTTTATGAAGTTACGGTTGAAGATATTGGCCGCACACTTCAAACTGCCCTTAGCGGGCAACGTTACGGGTATTTTATCATGAATGGAAAACAGTATGAAATTTTGGGCCAGGTTACCCGTGAGTTCAGTAACCGTCCCGAAAAACTTAACTCGCTATATGTGAAAAATACCAGGGGAAAATTAGTGGCTTTAAGCAATTTGGTAACATGGGAAGAAAAGGTCAGCCCTTCTACAATTTATACCTTCGACCGTTATTTTGCTGCAACAATTTCCGGGGGAATTGCCCCTGGATATACCCTCGGCGATGGTATCGATGAACTGAACCGGATAGCTGAGAAGGCACTCACTCCTGACTTCAGGACTACCCTGGCCGGACAGAGCAGGGACTACGCTGAAAGTTCGTCAAGCCTTATGGTAGTGTTCATTTTGGCTATCGTGATTATTTACCTCGTGCTATCGGCACAGTTCGATAATTTTATCGATCCATTGGTTATATTGGTAACGGTACCCCTGGCGCTGTTTGGAGCTTTACTGACGTTATGGTATTTCAACCAAACACTGAATATTTTCAGCCAGATTGGAATGATCATGCTTGTTGGCCTGGTTACCAAAAACGGGATTTTGATTGTTGAATTTGCCCATCAGCGAAAGCAGAAAGGAGAAAATAAAATTGAAGCAATTCAAAAAGCAGCCATTTCAAGGCTACGTCCTATATTAATGACTGCTTTTGCTACAATTTTCGGAATACTTCCGGTTGCCCTGTCGCTGGGCGCTTCTTCCGGAAGCCGTCGTTCGCTGGGTATTGCAGTTATCGGGGGGATGGTGTTCGCCACCTTTTTCTCATTGTACATTGTGCCTTTGCTCTACTCT
>JAFGEV010000331.1 GCA_016931385.1 Prolixibacteraceae bacterium | reverse complement strand
TACCGAACCGGTTGGGCTGACAATATATAATCAGCTGGGCGCAGTGATATTCAAAACCGAACAGGGAATTTCAGATAAGGCAAGCCTTGACCTTTCCTGCGCGCCCAAAGGGCTGTATGTTGTAAAGGTTGATGGAAATAACGAATTCTTAACACGGAAAATTGTTTTGGAATAAATTCTTAAAAAAACTGCACACTGTATTTGGGCTGAAGCCCGGGACAAATAACTTGCCAGCTTGTCCTCCGCCTTAATCCCGATTTTTATCGGGAGGAGTTAGAAAAAATGCCATTGAGCAGTTAACAAGTCACTAACCCCACGCTTTAGCGTGGGGGCAAAAAAAGCTTATACAAAAACGGGGCTTTAGCCCAAAAATTAATTTTTAACACTTCAGCTATGATTTCTTTTTAAAAATCTGGTAACCTAAACTATCTTTCGGGAATAAAATAATAAACCAAATACCTTATGAAGAAATTATTCTTTCTAGCTGTTGTGATGCTAATTTTTGAGGCAGCCATGCCACAGCTTATCATTGACCATAACCATACCGATATTACCGTTTTAAAGGAAAGCCAGATCAACCTGGCAAAAAGCACCCTGCATATAGCATACGGCCACACCAGTCATGGCAGCCAGGTTACCGACGGGATGAGCGGCCTAGTGGGTTTTGCCAATGGTGGCGGAAAAGAACTAAGTTTACCTAATAACATTTTCGCCTGGAACAATGGGGGCACAGGCGGCGCCCTCGACCTGCACGATTATGCCATGGGCGGCGATGTGGGCTATTACCCCCAATGGTACAACAACACGGTTAATTACCTGAACAATCCGGACAACAGCGATGTGAACGTGATCATGTGGAGTTGGTGCGGACAGGCTTCTGGGTATTCTGAACAAAATATGATTGATTACTTTCTGAATCCCATGACCCTTCTCGAAACAAATTACCCCAATGTAAAGTTTGTTTACATGACCGGTCACCTTGATGGCACGGGGTTGACAGGCAACCTGCATCTGCGCAATGAACAAATCAGGGATTACTGCAATGCTAACAATAAAATTTTATACGATTTTGCCGATATTGAAAGCTACGATCCCGACCAGCTAACCAATTATATGCTCCTGAACGCAACTGACGAATGCTGGTACGACAGCGACGACAACGGATCGCGCGATGCAAACTGGGCTACCGACTGGCAAAGCTCGCACACGCAAAATGTCGACTGGTATTATTGTACTTGCCAACATAGCCAACCATTAAACGGCAACCAGAAAGCCTATGCTGCATGGCACCTTTTCGTGGGCATTGCCAACCTGATAAACCTCGAAAATGTTCCAACAACCCGAACTGTTAGCAATACAAACGTTGCCGATGGAGAATCGGACTGCTTTGATGCAAGCGAAACCCTCTCTGTTGCAGGCGATGAAACAGACGTGGAAATAGAAAGCGGCGGATTTGCCGAATTTATTTCAGGGGGAATCATCAGGTTTTTACCAGGCTTCCATGCACATAACGGCAGTAACATGCAGGCATATATTACAACTGACAACAATTTTTGCAATGTAATCCCGCTCGAATCCGAGCAGTCTCCTGTATTTAAAAGTGAAAGGTACGAAGCTTCAATTTTTGATCAGGGTTTATTTATTGATGATCCTTTTTCTGTAAACCTTTACCCAAACCCTAACAAAGGTATTTTCAGAATTTTGACCAACTCAGAAACCGGGAATATGAACATTAAGGTTTTCGATAATGCAGGGACAATGGTTTTTAAAAGGGACAACATTTTGCAAGCCGAATATGTAAACCTGCAAAAATTAAGGCCTGGCATTTACTTTTTGCAGGCTTTTTCAGAAGGAAAACTTAAAACCTCAAAATTTATTATTGAATAAAAATTCGTTTTTAAAAAAATAGTTCATACTTTTAAAAACCTGATTGTAATCACTGGGAGGTTAAGCAACCAATAAAATGTGTTTCAACATTTATTGGCTCCAAACAATCGGGAATGGTTGGAAACTTATTAATATAAAATCTGCAATGAAAAGAATACTGGTTCTTTTGGGGGCGTTGCTATTGTGTACGTTTTATGCAAATTCGGCATACTTTTCATTTTTACCTTATGAAATTACGCAACCCGATGGAGAAAAAATCAGTTGCTTTGTTTCGGGCGATGAGTTTTATCACTGGATGCACGACAAGGATGGCTATACCATTATTCAGTCGCCTGATGGGTACTACTATTATGGCGTATCGACCGGTGACAGCATTGTTCCGACCACAAATAAAGTAAACTCTTCCGACCCAGGCATACTTGGAATCAACAAATGGGAAAAAGTATCGGTTGAAAAATATGAAAAAAACAAATCGTTTTTGCAGGTTGTGCCTAAAGAAGAAATATCCGGTTCAGAAACAAATACACCGCCTCTTTCGGCACCCCATACCAATACGCTCAACAATATTGTAATATACATCCGTTTTGCCGACGATGATGAATTCACTGCCACCCGACAAAGCTTCGACGACAAATTCAACCTTGTACCTGGAACATCGCTCCAAGCTTATTTCAAAGAAGTTTCGTATGATAACTTAACCATAAGCTCAACCCATTACCCGGCCTGTGATATGACCACAAACTTTTCTTATCAGGATTCGCATCCCAGGGCCTACTTCGAACCATACAACGAAACCACCAATCCTATTGGATATACCGGGGGAAATAACAGTACCGACAGACGGGTAAGGGAACATACATTGTTGAAAAATGCCATTGAATGGGTCAATGCCAATTCGCCCGTTCCTTCAGGATTAAATGTTGACGGTGACAACGATGGCTATGTCGACAATGTTTGCTTTAACATTGTTGGGGGCAACGGTGGCTGGGCAGCGCTTTTATGGGCACACAAATGGGCATTATATTCCTATGCTGCATATATTAATGGCAAAAGGGTTTGGGAATATACTTTTCAACCTGAGACACAGGTGAGTGTTAAAACACTCTGTCATGAAATGTTTCATTCGTTGGGTGCGCCCGATTTATACCACTATTCATACGACGGACTGAGCCCTACCGGAAACTGGGACCTGATGCACTCGGGATTCGGCCATATGGGTGCTTACATGAAATGGAAATATGCCAATCAGGCATGGATAAGCAACATTCCCGAAATAACTACTTCAGGAACTTATACACTTAATCCCTTGGCATCGCCAACCAACAACTGTTATAAAGTTGCATCGCCCAATTCATCCTCCCAGTTTTTTGTCATGGAATACCGAAGAAGGGTAAGCGGTACATTCGAAAACAATGTTCCCGGGTCGGGGTTATTGGTTTACAGGATCGATCCCTCGAGAAACGGAAATGCCAGCGGCCCCCCTGATGAAGTTTACATCTTCAGGCCCAATGGTACGCCCACTGTCAATGGAAGTATAAACAGTGCACATTTTTCGAGCGATGTTGGCCGGACAGAAATCAACGACTACACCAACCCATATAGTTTTTTACAGGATGGCAGCCCGGGAGGCCTCAGCATTTCGAACGTTACTTCGGCCGGGAGCACCATCTCTTTTGATGTAAATTACGATTTAGTTGCCCCACCTGACGACTTTTCAGCAACTGCCGTAAGCCATTCTCAAATTGACCTTTCCTGGTTGCTGAACAGCGAATCCGACAATGTATTGCTGGCCTTCAATACCTCGGGCATTTTTGGTGAACCTGTTTCAGGATCGTTCTACTTGCCCGGTGATACCATTCCGGGTGGGGATACAGTGATTTATAATGGCGCAAATAATTATTTCAATCACATCAACTTAGAGCCAAACACCACATATCATTACAAAATCTGGTCGTACAATGCTGATATATTTTATTCGCTCGGCACAGTTCAGTGGGCAAAAACCCTGTGCGCACCACTAACCATATTGCCATGGAATGAAGACTTTAATTATGGAGAAGTATTCCCCGATTGCTGGTCACAGGAAGAAGTTAACGATTCAAGGGCCTGGTGGTATATGACCATGGATTATGACCAGGGAAACCCTGATACCGTAACGAATAACTTTTATGCAATATTAAACGACTATAGTACATCCGACAATGTTTCCCGTTTAATCACCCCTTCTTTCGACCTGGGCAATTATGCCAATGCAACCCTCGCATTCTGGCATAAACAGGAAGCATGGAATGGCAACCAGGACGAGTTAACGGTTAAATACAAAACATCGGCCACAGGCAGCTGGATTGAACTGGAAAGCTATACGAATGAGTACAGTACATGGACAGAAGAAGTGATCCCCCTGCCCGAAATTTCCTCCGATTTCCATATCTGTTTCGAAGGCAATGCCAAATATGGTTTTGGAGTTTACATTGACGATGTTACACTTACAGAAACAGAAAACACGCCCGGAATACTCGCGCTAAACAACGTTTCATACAACACTGGTGAACAAGACTGCTTCGGCGCCCTGCAAAGCATTACAGTTGCCGGCAATGGCAACACGGTTGACTTTCTGAGCGGATCATCGGTTAACCTGATAGCAGGCGAATCGATCAGCTTTTTGCCCGGGTTCCATGCCCATAGCGGCAGTTACATGGATGCTTATATCACTACCACCGGTTCGTTCTGCGATGCGTTGCCTGAACAGGCCATTGTGGAATACATTGCCCCGGAAAAACTTAAAAGCAGTACAATTCAAAACCTTACGGAATCAACCGATCATACCATTTCACAACCATTAAGTGTAATACTGTATCCTAACCCGAACAATGGTATTTTCAATGTTGAAACCAACCTTGAAGGGGAAAGCATATTAATTAAGGTTATCAACAATACAGGAGCATTGGTTTATCAGAACAGGGCAATGCAACTGACAACGAAATTGAACCTTCAAACCTTAAGAAGCGGAATCTATTTTTTGCAGGTTGTATCTGGGGGGCAACAAAAAACCTTGAAATTCATAATTGAATAGGTTGCGCATTTTTTTAAAATTTTCACGACTTTATGTGCTGAATGAGTACAATTATCAAGTAATACGGTTTTTTCTTTCTTTTTACATAATTTTTCATAGTTTAGCGGAATAATTTTATTATAAAAATTGGGGAATTCATTTTTCTACACCTAACCATTTATGAAGATACTACAAATTAGGCCAGTACTTTTACTGGTTGCATTGATTGTTTTTTCAATCCATTCTCTTAATGCCCAAAACAGGTACATCTCGTTTCAAAAAAAGGAAACCAAATTGTATGAGAATGAAAGCTCTGAACCATCACGTGTTGTAAGCCTTTTAAAAACGAATGCTGTTGAAATCAGATACACATTTACCGGGGCAAGCGTTTCGGATGCAAGGGTAAATTCAGAAACATACAACTTTATCCACATCGATGGTTTTTCGAAAATGGGTCAGGTTGGCGCCCCTGCCCTCCCCGCCCGGAACGAAGTAGTAGCTTTGCCACGGGGCTCCGATCCCCAGATTGAAATACTAAATGCAGAATATACCGAGTTTAACGGCTACTATATTCATCCGGCACTTGAACCGGCAGTTGATACCGAAGGGGCAAAGGAGCCCGAATTCGTCAGGGACGATGCTGTTTTTTCATCCAATGCATGGTTCCCGAAAAGCAATGTTGAAATTGCCGGCGTTGGCCTCAGCAGGGGAACCCCTCTTGCCGTGGTTCAGGTTACACCGGTGCAGTTTAACCCTGTAACCCGGAAAATCAGGGTTTGCACCAGCATCACTTTCAGGATAAACGCGCTTGGCGGTGAAGCAAACTTCGATTATATAAGCAGTGAAAATACAGTAAGCTATACCAACAACCTGAAAAAAGCAGTTCTCAACTCAGGAAGCATCCCCGAAGGATTAAAGTCCACCTTCTCCATACTTGAAGGAAACAGCCTGACATCGAGAAATTACATTATCATTACACACTCGGAATACATTGATGAAGCAAACCGGCTGGCAAACTGGAAACGGCAGCTGGGATGGAGTGTTGAAGTTGTATCAAGCCCTTCGTGGACAGCCGAAGAAGTAAAAACGGCAGTACACGACCGCTACGCTGCCTGGACGCCTAAGCCCGATTATTTGCTGATTATTGGCGACCACACGGGCGATTATGCCGTACCTGGCGAAATACATCAGGATCCGGACTATGGAGATAACTTTGCCACCGATCATTATTTTGTTTGCATGGAGGGCAGCAGCGATTATTATGCCGATATGGCCAAGGGGCGTATTTCGGTATCATCGCTGGCCGAGGCAACAGTCATCGTCGATAAAATTATCAATTATGAGAAAACACCCCCTACATCCTCCGGTTTTTATGAGAATGTATTGAACTGCGCACAATATCAGGATGACGACAACAATGGTTATGCCGACCGCCGGTTTTGCCACACCAGTGAAGAAATCAGGGATTATTTACAGGATGAACAGGGATACACCTCAACCCGGATTTATTACACCAGCTCATCAGCAAATGTTACTACCCTGCATTACAATAACACAGTATTCTCCGATGGGCAGCTTCTGCCTTCCGAACTGCGTTCGACATCCTTTGACTGGAATGGTGGGGCAAGCGACATTACCACGGCAATTGACGCAGGAAAACTCCTTGTATTCCACCGCGACCACGGATATACTGGAGGTTCGGGCTGGGCCCATCCTGAATACTTAACCTCAAGTATGACCAACCTTTCAAACGGGGATTTGTTACCTGTTGTATTCAGCATAAACTGCCATACCGGCGAGTTTCAACTCTCAAATTGTTTTGCCGAGAAATTTCTACGGATGGAAAATAAAGGCGCTGTAGGAGTTGTTGCTGCAGCCTATTACAGCCTTAGCGGTTACAACGATGCCTTTTCGGTGGGCATGATTGATGCAATCTGGCCCGACCCGGGGCTATATCCCGATTTTGGCACTTGGGGTACCGGCAGCAACTATACTATGGGTGGTACCGAAGGGATTTATACCATGGGCGATGTGATCAACCAGGGACTTTACGCCATGTCACAAAACTTCATATTTAACGATGCCTACACTTATGAACTATTTCATTACTTTGGCGACCCGGCCATGAAAATATGGACGGCCAATCCCAACGAAACCATCATTACAGCAACACATAACACAAG
>JAFGEV010000330.1 GCA_016931385.1 Prolixibacteraceae bacterium | reverse complement strand
GATTACTGCCAGAAAGTTATCGAACAGGTTGAACAAGCAAAAGCGAACAATGAACCGATGGAATCGGTCCAGCAGGTCGAAGCGTTTAAGCCGCTATTCGTTGAATTTTCCGATGTTGTATCGCTCACCACGAAAAGTGAAGAAATGCATGCCCGCAATATTCAAATTATCTGGAAATACATCGAGGACTAATAAAGAAGGCAGAAGGCTGAGGGCAGAGGGCTGAGGGCAGAAGTCAGATTATCGATGACGTACGACCTAAGGTTGAAGCCAAATGCTTAAAGCAAATAAATAGAAAAAAAAGGAAAAAGGGCCAACCTTTTAACTGGGCCACAAACACTGAACTTTATCGTAACATTAAGATGCAGAAAAAATGCCCGGCCAGCCCTTGTTTAAACTGAAGATCAATAATATTTATTACTCCTT
This sequence comes from Prolixibacteraceae bacterium, assembly GCA_016931385.1. Taxonomy (GTDB): domain Bacteria; phylum Bacteroidota; class Bacteroidia; order Bacteroidales; family Prolixibacteraceae; genus DAIMEA01. Next base: position 2,798 of record JAFGEV010000330.1, on the reverse strand, counting down.
CTCTTTTCTCTCCAAAATTCTATAAAACGGTCCTGGGTTATCAAACCCACGGCACCTTCAAGTATACCTCCTTCACCACCTCGGTCGTAAACCCTTATTTCTACAGTATTTTTTCCGGGTTTTAACACATTCATTGGCACACAATAGTTTCTGAACTCTGTATGTTTATCGGTATTATTTCGTCCTGAATAGTCCCCTGTTTGGCCAATAAACGTATCGTTTATATATACCTGGTCATAATCATCGATACGGCCAGCAAGGAATACCATCCGGGTTTTTGCCATTGAAGATGGTAAATCGAATGATGTGGAATAAACTGCATATCCGTTGTAATCGTAAAATCCCTGGTTTTCCCATTTTCCCGGAACTACTATCTGTTCAACATCATTTTTTGAGGGGGTATGTCCTGTGTTAAAATTCCAAGTTCCACATAAATTTACATCGAGGTTTATCGCGATATCAGCAGCACCCAATACCACATTTCCCCTTACAATGCCCCCTTCGAGTTGTGAATCGTAAACGCGGACTGCCACTACGTTATTTTTTCCATACTTTACAATATTCCCGGGGATACGGTACACCCTGTTTGCATTATAGGCTGTTGAATAATACGGCGGGAAAGAACCTGTTTGACCTATTTTAATTCCGTTGAAAAAAACTTCGTCAACATCATCGATATATCCCAACTCTATGAAAAGTTCCCTTTTGCTAAAATCTTCAGGCACATCGAAATGATACCGGTACCATGCATAACCATCGTACCCCTGATAACCCTCTTCTTCCCATTTTTCAGGGACAAATATTTTCTGCCAGTTTGAATCATCATAACCTGTTGCTGCCCATTCGGGGTTATCGCCAATTTTGAAGTACCAGAACCCCCTGAGACTTTTTTCCATTGCATAACGGTTTGCCTGTAAAACTGTCGTGACTGACATGAGTACCAGCAATACAATTACTTTACAAATAATGCGTTTCATAACTCTCAATTTTTACCAGTTAAATATCGAACGGATTATCGACCTGACTGAGCCACCCCAAAAGATATCATCGTTATGATCTTCAAGAATGTATGCATTGTGTCGGGTAATCAGACCTATTGGACCTTCCCATATTCCGCCCCGCTGTTGCTCGTCGTACACTTCAACAACCAGTACGTTATTCTTTTTCAAAAGGTCTTCGGGAATGTCGTATATTCTGAACATATTGTATGCCTGCCATTTGCTTAAGCGGTCGTACACATGCAGGTCCTGTGTGCGAGCAATAAGCTTCCCGTTAAGGTAAACTTTGTCAAAGTCGTCGATTTTACCCAATGAAATTAACAGGTCTTCATCTTTTAAGGTTCCGGACACCGAAAACTCCTTCCTGTACCATCCATACCCATCGTGGTTAGGATAACCCTGCGATTCCCATTCTCCCGGAACGTTTATCTCATTCCACGAAGAATCATCGAACCCTGGTTCAAGAATATCTTTTTCACGATAAGTTGAGAATTTCCATTTTCCTCCCAGGTCATATGCAATCAGTTCAGCATCGTTGTCGTAAAAAATACCAATTTCGTCACCTCTGACAATGCCTCCTTGATTACCTTCATCGTACACCCTCACTACTATAACGTTTCCTTCAGGTTTCAACAAACCCTTTGGAAGCGAATACTTCCGGTATACATTATATGCAGTAAAATAATCGGGGAAGAAGCCCCCGGTCTGCCCGACTTTCGTTCCGTTAATAAAAACTTCGTCAACATCGTCGATTTCTCCAAGCAAAAGGAACAATGCCCCATCATCAGGATATGGTCTCATATCAAAATCTTTTCTGTACCATGCATATCCGTTATAACCCGGATAATACTCCTCCCAGTTGACGGGTACTTTTATCTTGTCCCAGTCAGAAACGTCGGTGCGGGGGTTGGCCCAGGCAGGATCGTCTCCAACCGAAAAGTACCAATAACCTTCAAGGTCAACAACGTAACTCCAGTCGGCAGCACGAAGGGCTGCCAGACCTGCGAGCAACGTTAAAAACATCATTAATAAAATTTTCTTCATCATTAAAAAAATTAAGAGTTTAGACAGTCAGATTCTTTCGGAAAAATTATACAGCCCTGTACATAATTTTTAGAGTAAGCTGATAACTCTTACCTGTCATGGCACTGTTAACATCAAGGGTTCTATCCTCGAACAATTGAGTTACATATCTCTTTGCCAAGTCATTGTCGGTAAGAACTGTAATCAATTTCATTTTTGATTCTTTGTCGATGTAAAAAGTGATTTTCACATCTTCGTTTAACCTGATCACCTCTTCCTGGTAAAGGAAATTAAAGGGGTCCGAAATGTCGTTAACAACTTCCTTCCTTAAAACTTCACGAAGATTGTTCTTCATGTAATCGACATTTTTTGTTTTCTCGGCCCTGGCGATGGAAACAGTAAACAATACTGCAATCAACATCATTGTAATTTTAAACTGTGTTTTCATGTGCTTATTTTTTAAAATTATTAATAAAATGTAACCGGCCCTGTATTACAGGAAACCGTTTCATGGCTTTTAAATTAAATTCAATAACAGGGAACACATGCAACTCACCAATCGAAAAAATCCGAATTTTATAAGTTTGTGTTTTCATGGTTTGCTTCATAGCGCTCAATGTTATAAATGAACACTACAAAAATATTCTTCAATTATCATACAGAAGTCAGGAAAATTTCACATGAAGTAAAAAGATGTCACAAAATGTCACAGGGGAAAACCGCTGTAAAAAGAATTGATATAAAGTATGGATAGTAAAGGTTAAGGTTAAGGTTAAG
>JAFGEV010000329.1 GCA_016931385.1 Prolixibacteraceae bacterium | reverse complement strand
TGCTTTCGTTAACGGCTATTTCTTGTATTTGACGATTCGTTTTAACACCGTTGCTTTTGAGGATATGGCCAACCTCACCATTTTTTACCTTTTCAATGACATCGTCTTTTGGTTTGTTAAAGTCGTCTAAAGCTGTAATCAGGTTAAGCTGTGCTACTTTTTCTCTCAAGGTCATTTGAGAAAGTAAGTTCTCGATTCTCATATCCTCGGGTTGAGTTTTGTTTGATTTACAAGCGAATAAACTAAATATCAGAACTAAAATAATGTAATATTTTTTCATAGCTATATTGATTAGTGTAATGTCCATATTTGTAATATTATTTATCAATCACAAGTTGCAGCTTGGTCAGGCTTTTATCGTCTGATGAGTTGCCAACCAGTACATTGAATTCCCCGGGTTCAACGGTAAAATCCATATTGATATCATAGAATGCCAACGATTTGCTGTCAATCTCAATCTTCAGATTCTTGGTTTCTCCGGGTTCGAGGTAAACTTTCCGAAAAGCTTTAAGTTCTTTTACGGGACGTGTAACGCTGCTTTGAACATCGCGAATATATACTTGAATTGTTTCAGCGCCTGCAACATTTCCGGTATTTGTAACATTAACCTGCACAAAAAACGATTCGCCAATGCGGATAGCTTTTTCTTTAAGTTGAATATTTGAAAGTTCAAAAGTTGTGTAGCTCAAACCAAAACCAAAAGGGTAGAGGGGCGAAACATCGTCTTGTAAATATCCTCTTCGGGCAGTAGGTTTATGGTTATAAAAAACAGGAATATGACCAACTGAACGCGGAAAAGAAATGGGTAGTTTTCCGCTAGGGTTCGATTCACCAAACAATGTTTTGGCAACAGCATGGCCGCTTTCCTGTCCCAGGTACCAACATTCGAAGATGGCATCTGACTTCTCAATAAGGTTATTAAACGCTAATGGTCGGCCATTGAAAACAAATGATACCATGGGCTTGCCTGTGCCTGAAAGGGCATCGATCAATTCATTTTGATCACCAAACAGGTCTAGTTCTGCACGGTCGCCCATGTGTGTGTTACTCCATGCTTCCCTCGATGTAAGCTCGTTACCTCCAACAGCTAAAATGATAATATCTGCATCGGACGCAACTTTTACAGCTTCTTGTATTAGCTTTTTGTTCGTATCGTATGATGTGAACTGTATGTGATCTTCAGTCCAGCTTCCGCCTTCAGTAATTCCACATCCTCGGGCATATACAATTTCTGATTCATTGCCAACATAGTCGATAATTCCTTCCAGCAGTGTTGTGCTAAAATTTGGAATGCCACTGTAACCGCCAAATAATTCACGATCGGCATTGGGACCTATCACTGCAATTTTTTTGTACTTCTTTGTTGAAAGCGGTGCAATTTGATGTTCGTTCTTCAACAGGGTAATCGATTCTAAAGCTACTTTAAGTGCTATTTCGCGGTTGTTTTCTGATCCGCAATAATCTTGTGCCAAATCAGGATCGACATAAGGCTTATCAAATAATCCCAATTTAAATTTCAGGTAAAGCATTTCGCCTACCAATTGATCGATCGTTTCCATATCGATGTTTTCTTCTTCAAGCAATTCAGAAATAAGCTTGTAGCAATCGGGATCAGGAAGCTCAATGTTTACGCCGGCTTTTAAGGCCAATTCGGCTGCGTGTTTGCCATCGCGGGCAATACTATGCGGATTGATGCCATCACGGGAATGCATCTCGCGAATAGCGTAATAATCGGACACAACAAAACCTTTAAAGCCCCATTCATTGCGAAGAATATCAGTTAGTAACCATTTGTTGGCATGCGAAGGAACACCATCAATTTCGTTATATGAGGCCATTATACTGAAAATATTACCTTCTTTGATCAGATTCTTGAAAGGTGCAAAATGTGCTTCACGCAATACACGTTCAGAATAATTTGCAGGTGCAGTATTCATTCCTCCTTCGGGTTGTCCATGCGCAGCAAAGTGTTTTAATGTTGCAGCAACATGTTCTCCGTCATTAAATTTACTATCGCCCTGAAAACCTTTTATTGCTGCTTTTCCCATTTCAGTTATTAAATAAGGGTCTTCACCGTAGGTTTCTTCAACACGGCCCCAGCGGGGATCTCTGGCGATATCAACTACCGGCGACAAAACCTGATGGGCTCCCCGAAGCCGGGTTTCTTTTGCCATAACACTGTAGGCCTGTTCAATAAGCTCAGGATTAAAGGTGCTTGCCATTGTTATTGGCTGAGGAAAATTTGTGGAATGAGCAGCTGCCATTCCATGCAGGCTTTCTTCATGAAATATTGCAGGAATTCCTAAACGGGTTTCTTCAATAAAAAACTTTTGCAATGTATTGCTCAAAACGGCATTCTCATATGGTGTTAAGGGCTCCGATTTTTTGTCGGAAGTCTGACTTTGGCCTCCTTTGGTTTCACTTATGCGGGTAATTTGCCCAATGCCATTTTTTAGTGAATCTTTTAAAGCATTTATGTCAAAAGTACCATCAGGGTTTATTTTTATTAAGTCCTTAATTTCAGTATTAACAGCAAACATTTGTGCTACTTTTTCCTCCAACGTCATATGACGAAGTAAATCTTTCACGCGTTCCTCAATGGGTAATGATGAGTCTTTGAATTTATAGATTTCCATATTCTTAATATTCCTGTTATTACCGTATATTGAATTAAATAGGCACATTAAAACGAAAGTAATGCTTATAATTTTATTCAACTTGAAATTTTTGTTTTGTAGATGCATTTTCATATAGTTATTTTTACTACAAGTATATTCATTTTTCATATAAGTGCAAACTGAAGTTGATAATATTTTTTAATTTTAGGCAAAAAATATTGTGATTTATTGCTTTAGTACACAAATAATCAGTAAGTTAAATATTGATAAAGCGTTTTATAAATGCAAAATAATTATATAGGATCTATTTCCATCGATTCGGTTATTTTTGGTTTTGAAGAAGATCAATTGAAAGTATTATTAATCAAGCGAAATATCGATAAAGACACAGATACGTGGGGTTTACCCGGTGGATATGTTAATTTTGATGAAGATATTGACCATGCTGCCGAACGAGTGCTAGAAGAACGTACTGGTGTTAAAGTTTATATGAAACAATTTGGGGCATTTGGAAAAGTTAATCGTGTTCCCGAAGAGCGATACATTACCATCGCTTACTATGCTCTGGTTAAACCTGGTAGTTATAAGCTAAAACGAACAAAGGATGATTGTGATGTAAGCTGGGTAAATGTTTATAATCTGCCAAAATTACTGTACGATCATAATACCATAATCGAATTTGCTCTTGATAATTTACGCCAGCGAATACGAACCGAGCCAATTGGTTTCAACCTTCTGCCACAGCGTTTTCCTTTACTTTCATTGCAACGATTGTATGAAGTAATTTTAAATACAAGTTTCGATAAACCTAATTTTAGAAGCAAGATTTTAAAAATGAAATTGCTTATAAAACTCGAAGAAAAGCAAAAAGGAGTGGCCTACCGATCGGCACATTTATTTAAGTTTGACAAAGAACGTTATGAAGCTTTAATTGAGAAAGGTTTTAGCTTTGAGCTATAGAAACATATAGCAAACATCTCCATAACCTATACTATTTTTTAAAAACGTTTCTTTAGGTGGAGTATTTTCTAAAATTGATTTAAATGCCCGTATTGGGCCCCCATGTGTTACGATACATATGTTCTCTTGATTAAATTTTTTCAACTCTTCGATAAAAACCTTGCACCGATGTATCATTTGCGCATACGATTCGCCACCGGGGGTAGGGGTATTTACATAATCGG
>JAFGEV010000328.1 GCA_016931385.1 Prolixibacteraceae bacterium | reverse complement strand
TTCAGGAATCCAAGTGCCGGAACTGAGTTGATCAATATCCGTTTCTTTGTTAGTGCCCCCGAAGAGATTGTCTCGCTGAAGGTATTCGACCTGAAGGGTGCACTTTTATGGCATGAAGAAAATCAATATGCCAATACTGGAACTCAAACAGTACAATGGGATGGAAAAAACTCAGGGGGAACACCAACCGGAAAAGGAGTTTATTTTATGAAAATTATGAACGGCAGCAATGTTTCTCTAATAAAAATCATGCGAGAGTAAGTTTATTTTAATTCTCTGGAAAAATCACAAACACTTTGGCTTTCGAGTCAATTGCCTTTTTATTTACACTATGCACCAATAGTGAAAAGCAAAACACTTGATGTAACCCTTCTTCAATACAACGGAATTAAACTTTGGGTTGTACGATTTTACTTTTTGAATATTTTACTAATCGGCATTCATCTTTATTAATTCTTCATCATCAATTAATATCCATACTTGCAGGTGAATTTAGAATGTGTACTTTTGCCGCCCTTAGTCAGAAAATTTAAAGATAAATCAAATGATAACTGTTTCAAACTTAAGTATCCAGTTTGGGAAACGTCCATTGTTTAACGATGTGAACATGAAATTCACCGCTGGCAATTGCTATGGCATAATCGGGGCCAATGGGGCAGGAAAATCCACTTTCCTGAAAATGCTGTACGGAGAGGTTGATGCAACCACCGGATCGGTATTGTTTGGTACAGGTGAACGCCTTTCGGTTTTGAAACAGGATCACTTTGCTTTTGACGAATTCACCGTTCTCGATACCGTTCTGAAAGGACATGAAGAACTTTGGAACAACATGAAAGAGAAGGATGTGCTGTATGCAAAACCCGATTTTTCGGAAGCCGATGGAATAAAAGCTTCACTACTTGAAGAACGTTTCGCGGAGATGGATGGCTGGAATGCTGAAAATAATGCTGCCAGCCTGCTAAGTGGACTGGGAGTAAAAGAGATTCTTCACAACCGAAAAATGGTTGAGATTGATGGTAAGATTAAGGTTAAAGTTCTTTTAGCCCAGGCTCTTTTTGGGAAACCCGACAACCTTTTACTCGATGAGCCCACCAACGACCTCGACCTTGAAACTATAACCTGGCTTGAAAACTACCTCTCCAATTTTGACAATACGGTATTGGTGGTTTCTCATGACCGACATTTTCTTGACGCCATTTGTACCCATATTGTCGACATCGATTATGGACAAGCCCGCATTTATGGGGGAAACTACTCTTTCTGGTACGAATCGAGTCAGTTGGCATTGCGTCAACAGGCGGCTCAAAATAAAAAAGCAGAAGAGAAAAAGAAAGAACTTCAGGAATTTATCTCCCGATTTAGTGCCAACGTTGCCAAATCGAAACAAGCTACCAGCCGGAAGAAAATGCTGGAAAAGCTGAATATTGATGACATTCAACCTTCAACCCGAAAATATCCCGGAATTATTTTTACACCCGACCGGACTCCTGGTAACAATGTTTTGGAAGTAAAAAACCTTATGGGCAGCCTCGATGGAGAAGTTTTATTTAAAAACTTAACTTTTACCGTTGAAAAGGATGACAAAATTGTTTTCGTTTCACGCGATACCCGTGCCATGACCGTTCTTTTTGAAATCTTAAACGGTGACCAAAAGGCCGATAATGGTGAGTTTACCTGGGGACAAACCATCACCACTGGATATCTGCCCTTAGAGAACAGTTCATTTTTTGATAAAGATACCACCCTCATCGACTGGCTGGGGAACTTCTCGTATGATACCAGCGAGATGTTTATTCGCAGCTATTTGGGTAAAATGTTGTTTTCGGGAGAAGAGGTTTACAAAAAAGCCAACATTCTTTCGGGAGGTGAAAAAATTCGTTGTATGATTGCCCGCATGATGCTTCGCAATGCCAACGTGATGATGCTGGATACGCCTACCAACCACCTCGACCTTGAATCGATACAGGCATTTAATAACCGGCTTAAACTTTTCAATGGCAACATATTGATGTCGTCGCACGATCATGAGTTTATCAACACCGTTTGTAACCGTGTAATTGAACTTACGCCCAATGGGATACTTGATAAACAAATGGATTATTCTGAGTACGAATCGAGTGAAAAAATTCAAGAACTTCGGAAAGAACTTTATGGCGACTAAGAATTTCCTTTGAAGTTAGTATCGTCGTGAAAAATTTCGATGCCGGCCAGCATGGCGATTATTGTTTCCCTGGCGCGTTACTTTTTCCAGTACACCTTTATTTTCCGGCTTATGGTGTTTGAAATTTGTGGATACTTTGGTTGTTGTTGTTGCTTCAATTTCATCAACTAAAAAGGGGTGCTCTTCTATCACTTCTATTTTCTGCTCAATTAACTTCTGGATATCTCTTAAGAAGGGACGTTCCTCCGTATCGCAAAACGATATGGCAACCCCACTTAAACCGGCACGTCCTGTTCGCCCAATACGATGAACATAGGTTTCGGGAATATTGGGTAAATCAAAATTTACAACCAATGATAATTCCTCAATATCAATTCCCCGGGCGGCAATGTCGGTAGCTACCAAAACATTCGATTTTCCACTTTTAAAATTTCCCAAAGCACGTTGCCTTGCTCCCTGCGATTTGTTACCATGAATCACTTCGGCTTTAATCGAGGCTTTGCCCAAAAACTTTGCAATTTTATCGGCCCCATATTTCGTGCGGGAAAAAATGAGTACCGAATCATTCGCAATAGGGTTTAACAGATGAACCAGCAACTTAGGTTTACTTTTTTTACTTACATAATAAAGTGTTTGTTCTACTTTTTCAGCCGTAGTTTGTTCAGGTGTTACAGAAACTTTTTCGGGATTACCTAAAATCTCACGCGATAATCGAACGATTTCGGGTGGCATGGTTGCCGAGAAAAACAGCGACTGCCGCTTTTCAGGTAATTTGGCAATTATTTTACGTATATCGTTAATGAAACCCATATCGAGCATTCGATCAGCTTCATCCAATACAGAATATTCAACATCCTTAAGGCTAATATAGCCCTGCCCTATAAGGTCTAATAGTCTTCCCGGTGTGGCGATCAAAACATCTACTCCAGCCCGAAGGGCATTTGTTTGAGCGCCCTGTTTAACCCCGCCAAAAACAACTGTGTTTGTAATTCCCGTGAATCTTCCATAGGTGGTAAAACTATCCGCAATTTGAATAGCCAGTTCCCTCGTTGGGGTAACAACCAGAACTTTAATCTTTCGCCTTCCGGAATTCTGTTCACGGGCTAAAAAGAGTTGTTGCAAAATTGGAATGGCAAAAGCTGCCGTTTTACCGGTTCCTGTCTGAGCACAACCCAAAAGGTCTTTACCGCCTAATAAAATTGGTATAGCTTGTTCCTGGATGGGAGTTGGGTGTGTATATCCTTCAGCTTCGAGGGCTTTTAAAATGGGACTAATTATCCCTAATTGTTTGAATGTCATTTTCTAAATATAAAAGCGACAAAGATAGATTAATTGTTTGGATTATTGCATTTATCCAATTATGAACTCATTTTTCACCATTCAGGTTAATTTCACATGAGTGAAAGTGTTGAATAATATGTGTTTGTATGAAGAGCTTACATGACTGAGAAAAGTAAAATTCAACTCTGGTATGGCCATAAACCAGGTTCAGGTTCAAAGGTGCAAAGGTTGGGGAGATTGGTTTTCCCGATTTCTTAACTTTTTTGAATTGGTTTTTTCGAAGTTTTCCATTGTCCGTATAGCAGAGCAAGGCCAATAAATGGCAATAACAGGTCAGTCCAGAGGATGGAACCTGCATTACCGGGCGACAAATTGTGGGTTTTAATTATTAAGAATATATGGTTGGCGGCTGCTCCCCAAAGAAAGAAAGCAGGTGGCAGGAATGTGGCTATCCTGAATGGCAGTTTTCGCTTAAAAGCAAATACACCTGCAATGCCAATTCCAAGACTGACAAAACCTACTTCCTTTTGAAACGGACTATTGGCCCACCCGATAAAATTTGCCGTGAATTCGGCAAAAAATACATGCATCACAAAATTGTACAGGTACCCAATACCAATGCTGAACAGGAAAAAATAGGCTGTTAATTTTTCAATTACCATTGGCCAGGAGTGCTTTTTGATTTTTCTGCCTACCGAAAGAAGTGCAACAACAAATCCCAGCACCAGTAAGGTGACCGATGGATTTGATAATAATATTTCAATCACCGATTTAATTTTTTTATCTTTTTAAAGTTATCGTAGCGTTGAAAATTACGATTTTAAAATACCTATTGCTTTAACTTTGTTTTTAAGCTTGTATTTAATGCTCAAAGTGTGCTAAATATAATGCTTTTTTGTTGTTTCGTTAATTATTTGATAATATATCGGATTATATAAAATCGGGTTATTGTCAATGTGGAATTTTATTCAGATATTGGAAGTCAAATTAACAAACCATACCTAACAATGCTGACACCCTTAATCGCTATTGACGAAGAAAAATGCGTCAATTGTCACACATGTATTTCAGCTTGCCCTGTCAAATTTTGCAACGATGGAAGTGGCATGTTCCCAAAAATTAATCACGATATGTGCATTGGTTGCGGAAGCTGTGTTACTGCCTGCACCCACGACGCGCGGATAAGCATTGACAATTTCAAGGAATTTATGAGCGACCTTAAAGTCCGGGGGAAAATGGTTGCCATTGTTGCACCGGCTGTTGCTGCAAGTTTTCCAAACAATTACCTGAGACTTAACGGTTGGCTGAAGTCAATCGGGATTGAGGCATGCTTCGATGTCAGTTTCGGGGCTGAACTTACGGTCAAATCATATTTGGAGCATATTAAAAAGGAAAAACCAAAAAGTGTAATCGCGCAACCCTGCCCGGCAATTGTTAACTACATCGAGATGTATAAGCCGGAATTAATAAAATATCTGGCGCCGGCCGACAGTCCTATGTTGCATACCATAAAAATGGTGAGGAGATATTACCCTCAATTTGCCAAACATAAAATTGCTGTTATTTCTCCCTGCATTGCAAAGCGCAGAGAGTTTGATGCAACAAAAATGGGTGATTACAATGTCACAATAAACTCAATTATCAATTACTTCAATAAAAGTAAAATTGATTTGAAGCAATACCCCGAAGCCGATTTCGACAACCCTTCTGCAGAGCGGGCTGTACTATTCTCTTCGCCCGGAGGATTGTTAAGGACTGCACAAAGAGAGCTTCCTTCAATTGTTGAATACACGCGCAAAATTGAAGGCAAAGAAGTTATTTACGAATACCTTGATCATCTTAAAGAATCAATCGACAAGGGAATTGCACCGGTTTTAATTGATTGCCTCAATTGCGATAAAGGATGCAACGGAGGCCCCGGAACCCCAAATCACAATAAATCGTTCGACGAAGTGGAGTCGTTGATTGAAACCCGGAAAAAGAGCGTTCAGTTAAAATACGGGATAAACGGAAATGAAAGGAAGTCGAAAAAAGGGTACAAAATTTTAAAGAAGGCCATTGAAGCTTACTGGGAACCTAATTTGTATAACAGGAAGTACGTAGACCGATCATCGCAATTGAGGTTAATAAAACCAGCCGAGGAAGAACTAACGGAAATTTTCAGGCGCATGAAAAAATTCGCACCATCCGACTTTTACAATTGTTCCTCATGTGGTTACGGCAATTGCCGCGATATGGCTGTAGCGATTCACAATGGACTGAACAAGGTGGAAAACTGTCATTATTTTAACTTTAAGTCATTAATGGATATTGCTTCACAGGTGTCGTCAACATTAACGGCCATGGAAAAACATTCACTGTCGATCAATAAAATGGTCGATCTGTTTAAAGCGATGGAAAACGATTTTTCTGATATGATTGATTCTTTCGGACAGCAAAGCCATCTTTCCAACGATTTTAAAAACATTGCCGATTCAATCAACCATATATCCTTTCAAACCAGCATCCTTTCACTAAATGCGGCCATTGAAGCTGCCAGGGCCGGCGATGCAGGAAATGGGTTTTCGGTAGTTGCACGTGAAGTTAAAAACCTTGCTGACCAAACTTTCAGCGAAGTTGACAAAATTAAACCCTATACCGAACGGATGCAGAATTTCTTTAATGAAGTATCGGGTAAAATGAAAACGGCTTCGAATGAGTTTTTCGATGGGAAAGAGCTATTGAACCATGTTGCTTCCGATTTGGATGAGTTATTGTCGATCGCAGAAAAACTTAGTGCACAAACCGGTTTAAACTAAAGGGATTGTAATTATTGTCTCTTTAATTAGTTGTGATGCGTTAATAATTCCCAAATTCATTGTAACATGCAGAATAAGTGACATATGAGCGTTAAAAATTCATTATTGATTTGAATTTTTGCCACTAATACACGAATAACTTGTTATTCGATTTAGTTTAAATCAGCAAAGTATAATTTCTGATAATGCACTAAAATTCAATATCATTCAAAAAAATTATTATAAAAAACACGAATTATGGATTCTTTAAATCCATACTAATTCGAGTATTCGTGGCTAACGCATTAGCAGTATTTCTTGATTTCAAATTCAGAAGAGCCACAGATGTGTTCGGGAATAATTCAAAAATTAATTACCCGTTTTGTTTTCATTCCTTTAGAGATTTGTACAGTTACTTTGATGCAAATAGGTTGGGTTATTCATATTCCACAATAAAGTCGAACATTGAATGCCATCCTTCGGGGCATTGAAAGTCAAGTGTATCTAATTCGCAATCCCATATGCCATTCAAATTCGCATCAATCCAGGTAAATGTACATGGGTCTAATGTATCGGCACCTTCCTGCCCAAGTATCCAGTATACATTAGCTATTTGCCCTTCTTCTATGGTGAAAAGATCGAATTTCTCGTTTTTGTTTATCACCATGAAATTTTCATCGGGTCCGAGTATATGATTTCCGCCTTCTGAAAAATAGTTGGTCGGCACATAAGCATCTTCGCTGCACGACTGTCCCCAGCCAAGCATGTTCTCCATTCCTTCAAATCGTACAGACGGATCGGATTGCAGGTATGCATACCGGTACATGATATTCCTGAAATTTGCCTTCATACTTTTATATTCGCCAACGGGAAGATTATCAGCTGTAAATGAATACTCGTTCCAGAATTTAAGTTCAGTGTTTTCACCAATTTTATACCATGTAAGGTTATCGGGATTCCCCTCTTCAACAACACCCTGAGAAACATAAATGTCTAAAATTGTAAATTTCAGATTGTCGGTTACCCAGGGATTTTCAACTTCGGAACCAATGCATTCCATTGATGTTGATTTCGGGGCATCGAGTAAATTAATGCACTGAACCTCCAGGGTGCCGGTTTTTTCATCTTTGTCACAGTTAAGAAGCAAAGAAGATAAACAAAGTATGAAAAAGAAAAATTTTGCTGTTTTCATGATTTTTCACTAGTTAAAATTTGTTTGGATATCAAACTAAAAGTAGTCAAATTTATCATATATGAGCTTTGACAAGAAAAGTATTTAGCATTGGAATACTCAAAATAATTATGCAATTTTTTTCAGATATGAACCATTGTAAACTGATACTGTTTTTATGGTATTTAATTTCAAAAACCGAATAATAATGGAAGAGATAAAATTAAGCCCAATAATTAAAAATCGATATAGCCCCAGGGCGTATGACAAGAAGACTTTATCAAAAGAAGTTATTTACTCGTTATTTGAAGCTGCCCGCTGGGCGGCATCGTCACGCAATACACAACCATGGAGGTTTATTTATGCCACAACAGATAATAAAGTGACATGGGATAAATTGTTTGATTGCTTAATTCCTTTTAACCAGCAATGGGTGAAGGATGCACCTTTCCTGATGTTGGCATTGGTGCAAAAGACCGATCCTGAACGGAATATCGAAAGGAAAAACGTGGCTTATGACCTTGGGCTTGCCATGGGAAACTTTACGGCACAGGCCGGACATCTGGGGTTATATTTAAGGAATATGGGCGGTTTTTCACACGAAACGGCCAGAAAGAATTTCAACATACCTGATATATACGAACCTGTTGTGATGGTTGCAGCAGGTTACCTCGGCGATGAAAATTTATTGGATGATAATCTGGCTGTTCCAAAAGGGGCAGACCGAATCCGGAGGCCTCTCGACCAACTGATTTTTGATGGCGACTGGTCAAAATTGAGATAAACAATTTTTTTCTATAAAGAAACCATCTTACTTTTCAAATCTTTCTGGCTATCTTTATGGTTGATCAGTTTAAAATGATAACTATGAAGAAATATATTACAATGTTGATTTTTGCAATGCTGACAGGTATTTGCTATGGGCAGCTATCTCAAATAACTGGCAAAATCACTGCTTTTGGGGGTTTTGCCCTTCAAAATGTACCTGTTGCAGCTTCAAAATCGAAACAAAAGGTTACCACCGACTCGCTGGGAATTTTTACCATTGCATGCAAAAACAACGATGTGTTAAAAATCAATGCCGATCAGTTTAAATACCAGAGGGTTAAACTCAATGGGCTGCCTGAAGATACTTTACTGGTTGAACTCGATTTTGATATGTACCGTTTTGATATTGATAAAGCTGTGCAAAATGGATATATAAGTGAAGTTAATGTTTTTGGCATACGTGAATACCTTGACGAGCATGGCCCTGACTACTGTAGTTTCAATGACATGTACGGGTTAATCGAAGTTTGTTGCCCAGGAGTAAAAGTCGATTACGAATCATCTCCCCCCAAAGTTAGTTTATACAGTTCGGCTTATAATGTATTGTATGTTGTGAACGGTGTTGAGAGCAGTTTCATCGACTTAATCCGTCCATGCGACGTTAAAAGCATAAGGGTTATAAAAGATGTGGGATCGTTGGCTGCCTGGGGCACAAAAGGGGCTGACGGAGTAATTGCAATTACTACAAAGTAATTTTTAATGAATAAATATGTGTTTATGCAATTTGAGTATTTCCTGACAATTGCACAAACCGATTTTTTTCATTTAAATTTGACATACATTTCCCATTTATGAAAATTTACTTCAATGCTTATTAAAGTAGCCCTTATATTGTCTGTTATCCTCCAGTTCGCAGCCGCAATTATATCAATCAGCCTTGTGAGGCGTACAAAAACAAACATTGCCTGGTGGCTTATTTCGCTTGGGTTCGTTTTTATGGCCGTGCGCAGGATATTTGAAATGAACATATTCTTTTATCCCGAGAACCAACCGGTTAATAACCTTTTCAACAGTTGGATCGGTGTTTTGATATCGTTGATCATGCTGCTAAGCCTGATATTCATCCGGCGAATTTTCAATATTCAGAAGAAATACGATGAACTCAGGAAACAAAGCGAATCGAAAGTGCTTTCGGCCATTGTTAAAACAGAAGAAACCGAAAGGATGCGTTTTGCCAAAGAACTTCACGACGGATTAGGGCCGTTGCTGTCATCGGTGAAAATGTCGGTATCAACCATAAAAAAACAACTTGGAGAAACTGCCGATCAGAAAGTGATTGACAACGTTGATAAACTGGTAGATGAATCGATTGTTACGATCAAGGAAATATCGGATAACATCAGCCCGCATATCCTGAACAATTTTGGTTTGTACAAAGCGCTTCATTCGTTTGTTACAAAAATTCAGAACAGCAATCAGGCCAAAATCATCATAAACAGTAACCTTGAAGAAAAACGGTTCGCTTACAATATTGAAGTGGTATTTTACAGGGTAGTATGCGAACTGATTACGAATACGCTGAAACATGCTTCGGCCAAAAAAATAACCATCGATTTGTTTGACGACAACAAGGAATTGATCCTTGAATATTTCGACGATGGCATTGGCTTTAATCCTGAAAAAACCATGGCTTCAACCCGGGGGATGGGCCTGGCCAATATGCGTTCGCGCTTAAAATCGTTAAATGGTTCTTTTCAGGTATTCAGCCGTAAGGGACAGGGAGTGTGTTTTACCGTTAAAGTAAAATACTGATGGAAAAAATCAAGGTAATGTTGGTTGACGACCATCAACTCTTTCGTGAAGGGTTGAAGTTGTTACTTCAGGAAAATGAGCTTATAAGTGAAATTTACCAGGCCGAAAACGGTGAACAATATCTCAAACTTATCGAAATCACATTGCCCGATGTTGTGCTAATGGATATTGATATGCCCGTGATGGACGGCGTTGAAGCAACACGCCGATCGCTCGAACGTTATCCCGGTTTAAAAATCATTGCCCTTTCGATGTACAGCGATGAAGATTATTATCTGAAAATGATCGAAGCCGGAGCAATGGGATTCATATTAAAAAATTCAGATATCGAAATAGTCCTTGATGCCATTAAGAGCGTCCTTTCGGGGAAGAACTATTTTTCATCCGATATCATTACGAGCATGGTAGCACATATTAACCAGCGACGTTTTGTTGAAAGCAAAAATGAACTTACCGAAAGGGAATCAGAAATCCTTTATCACATCTGCAAAGGAATGTCAAACCAGGAAATTGCCAACGTCCTTTTCCTGAGCAAACGAACAGTTGACAAGCACAGGGAAAACATCATGTCGAAAACATGCGCAAAAAATACAGCCGAGTTGGTTATGTATGCCATTAAGAACGGAATAGTGAAAATTTAACTGTCTGCTATACCTTTAATTTTCAGATTCAGGCTTATTTCCTGCTGGGATGGCGCACACCTAAGACTTTTCACAAAAACCTTGATTGGTTGATACTCAATAAATGAATTGCTTACAACTCAAAAACAAGCAGTTGCCGGGTAATTGGTTTTGCTTTACCTGAAATTTTTGTATCCCATGCAAAAATCGTATCCCGAGGAAGTCCACCTGCTGGTCGCCCATAACAACACCGTCCAGCGCCAGCTCCCCGACATCATAACAACAACCGTACACCTCAAACGAAAAAGTTTACACCCTCCGTAGCTTTAGCGAAGGAGGGCTCCACCCTCCGTAGCCCCGTATGGGGTGAAGGAGGGTTGCATCCGCCATAGCCTCGGTTAATCGAGGCGAAGGAGTACCTTATCCGCTGTAATTCCATTATATGCACCGCCCAAACTCTCCCCCCACATGGTGGGAGCCGGAGGGGGCATAAGTTCGTTGAAATATTACAATTTATTATCTTACATGCACTGGCCAGTCCCCTCTCCTCCAGGAGAGTCCCGATTCGGGAAGGGTGAGGTTGGTAGCTGTAGAGGCTCTGGTCGCTAAGTCTATGACGCTATTTTTAAATACAGCCCAAACCCTCCCCCCAATTTGGGGGGAGCCGGAGGGGGGTGAAAATTCTGCAACCGTTATAAAAGGATACATAAGGGAAATTGATTTTTTTTCTTAAAGTTCATCCCAAAATTTGGCAAAAGGCAAAAAAGAGCATTTAAGAATAAAACTTATCTTTGAAAAATAGAATATTCTTCATGAGTAAGCTAACCGACATACTTGATCAGCCGGAAGGACGCAGGTTGGAATTTAAAGAATCTTTCCCTTCTAAATCAGATTTATCAAAAACAGTAATTGCTTTTGCGAATGATGCAGGTGGTGAGCTTTACCTGGGAATAAAAAACAAGCCACGGGAGGTCATTGGTTTGAATGAAGATGATCTATTGCAAACAGAAGAGAAGATTGCAAGTCTGGTTCACGACTTATGTGCCCCTGTTATTTTACCTGAGGTATCCTTTCTGCAATTCGATGGGAAACACGTTATCCGGGTTAAAATTCATAAAGGGAATACACCTCCATATCATCTTAAAACAAAAGAAGTCGGGAATGGAACATTTATCCGGGTTGGCTCTACCAACAGGTTGGCATCCAAAGAAATGATTTACGAGCTGGAACGGCAGCAAAACAATATCTCTTTTGACAGCGAATTAATTTATTCAGAAACTGTCGATCAGCTTAATTTATCATCGTTCAGGGAGCAATTCAAAGATAAAACAGGTGAAGAACTTTCATCGAATATTCTGAATAAACTTAAATTGGTTAAGACCAACCAGGGAAAAGAATTGCCAACAAATGCTTTATTGCTTTTATCCGATGACAAACTCCGAAGGCAATATTTCCCGTATGCAAAAATCGAATGTGCAAGATTCAAAGGCACAGACCCGGGAAACTTCATCGATCAGAAAACAATTGATGCTCCATTAGGATTACAGGCTGAACAAGCCTTTCAGTTCCTACTGAGGCATATCTCACAGGGAACAACAGATTATACCGGGGTTTACCGGAACGATCGCTGGGAATATCCGATAACAGCAATCAGGGAGATTATCCGGAATGCCGTGATCCACCGCGATTATTCATTGTCCGGGAAAGATATCAAAGTTGCCATTTTCGATGATAAAATTGAAATTACAAGTCCCGGGAAATTGATGCCATCTGTTGATTTCAGCGATATGGAATCAGGCCAGTCCGAAATACGGAACAAAATTTTGGCGCCGGTATTCAAACATCTTGGTATTATTGAGCAATGGGGCAACGGATTAAAACTTATATCAAAAGATTTAGAAGCCTACCCTGAAATTGAACTATCCTGGAAGGAGCCGGGAATAGCTTTCAGGGTAATATTCACGAATACTAAATTCACACAACAGCCAGAGTTACAGCAGGAGTTACAGCAGGAGTTACAGCAGGAGTTACAGCACGAGTTACAGCACGAGTTACAGCACGAGTTACAGCACGAGTCGAAACAGCCAACTTTATACACACAGGTACTTAAATTAGTTGAACAGAAAACAGCATCAACCAAAGAGCTATCAGTTTCTTTAGGGCAAAAGTCAATATCGGGACATCTAAAACGAATATTAGCAAAATTACGTCAGGGTGGTTTAGTTGAATGGACTCAGCCTGATGCAGGACAAAGCTCAAAACAACAATATCAGATTACTCAAAAGGGCAAGATATTTTTGCTACTTCTTAAAAAGAAAAACCTATAAAAGTCTTTTTTTTCGGGATAATTACTGGTAAATTGCAATGAAATGAATAATAAATAGATGTTATTGAAAAAAGAATTTTGGAAAATATTATAACGTCATTGTTGGGAAAACTGACAGGAGAATCAATTTATTAAAAGAACTAAGTTGGCGCTAAGTGATCAACTTATGGAAAAAAATGGTTTACGCTGTAACTGCATACAACCAATCTTTTCTGGCTTTAATTATAATTATTTTTCAAAATTTACAATTCGGTTTTTTATATTCTGATACCAATTCCTGATTTTTGAAAAAAGTACTCTTCAGCAAAAATTATTGATATGTATGGTTTTAATAAAAGAAATTTATGAAAACTGAAAAAGTCTTTGAGATTTTAGGTGAAGGTGGTGGAATCTGCATCTACCGTCAAAAAAGCGAAAATGAGGTAATTTTTTTATATAGCCATAGCGAGTTTGACCCTACTGACGAAGGACTAGATTTTAATGAAAAAGCAGTATATAATAGTTTTGAAAAACCATTTCAACTGATTAACAATAGATATTCCTGGTACAAACTCTATATTGAGGCGATTCATGAAGATTATAAAAACTACATTACAGAAAATCTGATTGAGATATTAAACAAAAAATCTATTTTACCTGATCATTTGATTTTCAATAAAGATCAGTTGGAACATGTTTTAAATATTAAACTAAAATGTAAACTGATCAATAATAAGCCTTTTTGGACTTATAAAAAAATTGATGAAAAAGGCTTTACAGCACAAAACATAGTATAGGCCTCTCTTTTTTATAATTAAAGGGAAATGATTTATTTAAACGGGGTGAAAAAGATTTACACATAAAAAAGAAAGGTAATTTAATTCACAAAAATCCAACTTAAAAATTATCGTATGCAAGTAAATTACGACACCTACAAATCCATGGACTTTACCTGCCCCGAATGCGGATGGCATGGTAAAGGCGAAGAACTGCTTAATGGGGAATTCAGCGAAGTTCATCTCATTGGCGACCTGGAATGTCCAAAATGTTTTCATTTAATTGCACACTGGCAGGCTCCTTTAACAAACAACACCGATTATGAGAAAAATTATTCATGACTTGCGACAATTAGTGTGGCAATAAAAACCTTCTCAAAAGCGCGCTGGCCTTAAAACTTTTGCCAGTCGGGTCGTGATTTAGGGCGTGTGCTGAGTTTTGAGCGTAAGGAAAGGCTGTTTGAGCGAGCAGGGCTGTCAGCCAGATTAAAGGGGCATACAAACACCTGCGAACGAGTTCCTTTCCGGGGGAAGGCATAAATCGCGGGTACCCGTCAGCAAAAGTTTTTGAGCCTTGGGTTTTTTGCTTCGTTTTTGGGCTAAGCCAAAAATGAAGGCCTGTCTGGCAAGACAAAAAATTTGTTAAAGCTTAAATCTCCTGATAAAAGATATTTCGGGATATGAAACTAAAATCCCCAATATTTTAAAAGTTATGGATGTAATTTTGATGTTTACAAAGTGTGTGTTTGAAAAAATCAAAAGTGTCACAAGTCAGAAAGCATTTCGGCACAGGCAGCGAAAGTATATTCTATAAACGGGTCATCATTTCACATCACAAAGACCTGAACAAGGGAAACTTCTTAATCGACGACAGGGAAAACAATGGAGCCCGGAATTTTGAAGGTGAACTGATCCTCTTTGGATCACAAAAATTCCCCGATTGGGAAAGTGTGACAAACTACATTCTAAAAACAATAAAATAATTTTCACCCAATTTCACTGCATTTATAAATCATTATTGTTAAATTCG
>JAFGEV010000327.1 GCA_016931385.1 Prolixibacteraceae bacterium | reverse complement strand
TTTAAGCCTGAAGGGCTTAGTCATTTCAGCCCAAGGCATCGCCTTGGGTAATTGGGAGTCCAATAGCAAAGCGGGCTGAAGGCCCAGCTTAATAAATTCATAATAAATTAGATGCCCTTTCAGGGCGCAAAATTATTCTTCCTCTCAAAACCCAATGCGACTTCGCCAGCCGGCGGATTGCTTTGGGCTGAAATGAATTGGGCTTGCAGCCCGATAAAAATTATTAGTAACTTACAAATTGTTAGTAAAGAAAAGAAGAGGCTGCCTTTTGAGACACCCTCATTTCGGATGATTATAACAACTATCAGCAATAAATTATGGATAAAAAAAACTCATTGATTAACCTTGTTCTTCTGGCTCAGTTTGTGACTTTTTATACTGGCTGGGCAGTACGCCGAAAAGTTCCTTAAACTGTTTGCTGAAATAGCGCGTGTCGTTAAACCCGATGTTTATAGCGGCTTCGTTAACATTGTACCCGTTAAGCAACATCTGGGCTGATATTTTCAGCCTCACCTGCCGCATCAGTTCAATGGGGCTTAGGCCGGTAAGGCTTTTCACCTTGTTATAAAACACTGTGCGGCTTACACACGAAAACTCTACCAGCTTATTAATCGATAAATCGGGATCGCTGTAATTTTTCTCGATATAAGCAATCAGTTTTTCGATAAATTCCTGGTCGCGGGAAGTGAATTTAATGTCGGATACCTCTATCTCTCTTTTGTCGCGATATTTCACCAGCACCAGATTTCTCTGTTCAAGCATGTTTGCCACTGTGGTTTTAAGAAGCCCCATATTAAAAGGCTTCAATATATATGCCTCGGCGCCAGATTCAATTCCCAGTATCTGATCATCAATACCCGATTTTGCCGTTAACAGGATAACAGGGATATGGCAGGTATCGAAACTGGCTTTCAGTATCCGCGTCATTTCTATCCCATCAATCTCGGGCATCATGATGTCAGAAATGATCAGGTCGGGGTGGTGATGTTTGGCTGCCTCAAGCCCTTCTTTTCCGTCAGTGGCTTTAATTACAGAAAAATAGACCGATAGTGCTTCTGAAATATAGTCAAGGATTTGTTGGTTATCTTCAACAATCAAGATTGTTTTATCGTGTGCATTTGTCAGTTTTTCAAGTCTTTCAGCCTGGTCATTTTTAGTATCATCTATCAGTGCTTCAATCCCACTGTTCTGTAGGGTGTAGGTATCATCGTTTTCAACAAATACAATATTTTGCTGGTTTTTCAAATGCTGGGTTCCGGTTTTAAGTACAATTGAGAACATACACCCTTTTCCGGGTTCGCTTTCAACCCTTATTTCGCCGCCATGCATTTTAATGATCTCATTCGACAGGTTAAGCCCAATGCCTGTGCCTTTCGTTGTAAAACTTTCTCCCGAGAGTATTGAATACCGGTTAAATACCAGTGGGATATCTTTATTCTTAATACCCGGCCCACAATCTTTCACTTTTACAAAAGCTTCACTGGCTTTGGAATCAAAATCAATCGCAACAGATACAACTTTTCCTGGTGGTGTAAATTTAAAAGCATTTGAAAGTACATTAAAAATGACTGAATCGAGCCTGTGCGGATCGGCCCAGACATTTTCAGGTACCCTGTCAACAGTAAAGTCAATTTTTACATTCTTGTGATTGGCATGTGGAACAAAATTTTCATAAATGCCGCGGGTAAATTCCACCAGGTTAACCGGGGCCACTTTTAACACCATTTTTTTGTTCTGCACTTTCCTGAAGTCGAGCAACTGGTTTAACAGGTGCAACATGCGCTTACCGTTTTTCTGCATCATTTCAAGTGGAGGCCGAAATTCTTCGGGGAACTTGCTATCGAAAAGCAAATCTTCGATAGGGCCAAGGATAAGAGTTAGCGGTGTACGTATTTCATGGGATATATTGGTGAAGAACTTTAGTTTTACCTCGTTCACAGCTTTTTCAACTTTCAACTCATTTCTGAAGCTGTTAACTTTTAAAACAATGCGGCTAACCAACAACGATGCTGCAAAGAAAACAATAAGATAAATGCTGTAAGCCAGGGTAGTTTTCCACCAGGGAGGCGTAATGATCACTTTCATCAAAGTTGCTTCGTTATCCCATTTCCCATCCCAGAGGGCCGCTTTTACATACAGGGTATATTCACCGGGTTTAAGGTTGGTATAAACAGCTTTCCTTTCTGCACCCACATAATTCCATTCCTTTTCAAAACCATCGAGATAATATGCATACTGTGTTTTCGATTTGTCGAGGAAATTTAGGGCAGCAAATTCAAAACTAAAGCTCGATTGGTTATGTTTCAGTTGGATTTTTTCGGTGTAGGATATCGATTTATCCAAAGGCGAACCGGGCATGCCCACGCTCATTTCCTTGTTAAAAAGCTGAAAATTTGTAAAGATAACCCTCAAAGGGTATTTCTTTGATACAATCTTTTCGGGCGAAACAACGTCAAAACCTTTTGACCCTCCAAAAACCAATCTGCCATCG
The DNA here is from genome assembly GCA_016931385.1 of Prolixibacteraceae bacterium. Classification (GTDB taxonomy): domain Bacteria; phylum Bacteroidota; class Bacteroidia; order Bacteroidales; family Prolixibacteraceae; genus DAIMEA01. Next base: position 2,957 of record JAFGEV010000327.1, on the reverse strand, counting down.
TTTAGCCTGCAACAGGTATTTTCCGAATAGTTATTTGTCGATAGCCCGTTTGACTTGTTGAAGTTCTCAAAACTTTCGGTAAGCGGATCGAACCTCGACAAGCCATTCTCGGTACTGAACCATATATGCCCAAGGTTATCTTCAAGTATCCCGAAAACATCGTTGTTAGGCAATCCGTTCTTTTCGGAATAATTATCGAAACGAACATCGTTGATATTATTCTGGCTTAAAAAATCGACCCCACCTCCAAAAGTACCGAACCACAAGTCATGGTTCGAATCTTCGAAAATATGGACTATGTCGTTATAACTTATGCTTGCCGGATTATCGGGGGCATGGAAAAAAGTTTCAAATTCAATTCGTCCCCCTTTATAAGCGTTTAAACCAACCCTGTTGAGACCAAAAGTTGTAGCCACCCAAAGGGTATTTCCCGAGTCGATTATCAAGTGGCGTATAAGGTCGTGCGACAGATTCGAGTTTGAAGTATTGACGGTATTGAAATTTAATTTCGCGTAATTATCATTTTCCGAATAGCATATTCCCCCTCCATAAGTCCCGATCCAAATCCTCCCGTTTTCATCTTCATCTATACAATATATATTATCGTTACAAACAGAATTTGAATCGACCGGGTTATGCGTATATCGGTAAAACGAAAGGTTTTGGTAACTGTTGTTTGCATTGTTAAAGGGTTGTTTAGAAACAGCAACGCCTGCGCCCTTCGATCCCAGCCAAATGTGCCCTTTTGAATCCTGAAAAATAAAATAGACATTATAAACCAACCCCCCCTTTGTGGGGAAAGGGTATTTCACACCCGGGGAAACGGGTTCAATGTTTTTGTCGAAGATGATAATCTGCCCCCCTTTTGAAGCTGTCCAGCAATTGCCCCTGTTATCCTGAAAAACAGCCCTGATGATGTTTTCCATGAAATCGTCGTATACTTTTTTATTTTGTACCGACTTAAAGGCCTGGTTCTTGAATATAATTTTATTGGCACCGCCCTGTAAGCCTGTACCCACCCAAAGTGTGCCGCTTTGGTCCTCGGCCATGCACATAACCTGGTTCGAACTGATCGATTTAGGGTCTAAAGGGTCGTTCCGGTAAAACCTGAACGATCGAGATTCACGCTGGTATTGAGCCAGACCGCCCCCGTGTACACAAACCCAAAGTGTGTGGTTGCTGTCCTCGAAAAAAAAAGGACGTTCCTTATCCGAAAGGTACATATAGTTCTCGGGGGTAAGGTTAAAATGTACATCCTCGCCCGAGTGCTGGTTAATTTGCTGTACGCCAAATTTCCCCGATGTAACCCAAAGTAACCCTGTATAGTCCTCGAATATTTTATCGATACGATCACCCCCCAAAGAAACAGTGATCCAGTTCCGTGTTGCGGGGTTCAGTATGTACAGCTCGTTACTGCCAATAATCAGGTTTCCTGCCGCGGTGGTTTTCAAAACACCAATGCTGTTGCTTTTCAAAGGTGAATTATCGGTATTGAACACATAAAACGATTTTGAGCTTAGGCTGTATAATACCAGGCCGTTGTTTTCGGTCCCAAACCAGACCTCATCTCCCAATACGGCAGCAGCAGTAAAATTGAGATCGGAGAAATAGTGTTGGAAATAGAAGGTGCCCTGTACAATGTTTTCGCGTTTTAAAATGTTCAACCCGTTCCGGGCGCCAATATAGAGGGTGCTGTCCTGGTCGGAAATGATAAACCTGATATCGTTGTTCGAAATGGAATATTGCCCGCGGCTTAAAAATTGTTCCTGATTATAAAAATCATTTTCAACATCGTACAACAGACGATAAACCCCTGAATTGGTTGATCCCAGCCAAATCTCATTTTCCGAAAATTGGTAAAAGCAACTGATTTTGCTGTACTTTTCTTCAAGGTTTAACAGGTATTTCGGAAGAGTAAAGAACTGTTCTTTCCTCGGATTATATGAATGATAATATCCATCGTATGTTTCAATCCAAATAAATTCCCTTTTATCTTCCCACAACGATACTACCCTGTTATTTGTGAGCAATCCGGGTTGTGAAAGGGTATTCTCATAAATTTTAAAGTTGTAACCATCGTAACGGTTCAACCCGTTCATGGTACCTATCCATAAAAAACCCTTGCTGTCGCACAAAAGGCTTGTCACCACGTTTTGAGATAAGCCTTCATCGGGGCCCAGGTATTCGAAACGGTCAATTTCGACAACGCTAAAGCCTTGTTTAACAAACAAACAGAATACAAAAAGAAAAAAAGAAAATGTGATAATTTTAAACTTTGTATACTTCATGGCCCACCATTTCTAAAAACCAAAAGTAGGATAAAATGACCGAAAATGTATAATAAATTACTATATAGCAAACATTATTTTTACCCACATACCTCTATCTTACAATCACGTTATTTATTTACATTCTCCGATAATGTCGAAATAACCCTCCTTTTAAAACAATTTATCCACCCGTTGTTATAACAGGATAGTATAATTTAGACTCAAGATAGTCATTAATCTAAACCTAAAAAAAATATATGAAATTTTTAAGACCCATGAAGTCTTTTTCAGGTTTCAAGTTTTTTGCTGTGTGCGCATTCATTGTGACATTTGCAACAACCAATACTTGCTTTGCAAACTCTTCCTATTATATAAATATTGTTGACTTTGGCGCCGATTGCACCGGCAAAGTTAACTCCTCTGACCTTGTCAATCATTTAATTGACAGCCTTTCCAACACGAATGGCGGAACCATTTTTTTCCCTGCCGGTGAATATCTTTGTGGTCCCATCATTTTAAAAAGCAATGTCTCTTTATATACCGATGCAGGGGCAACAATCCGTTTCTCTGATAATTTTGATGACTATTTACCTATGGTAGCCTCGCGTTGGGAAGGGGTTAGAGTGAAAACATTTGTATCGCCAATTTATGCAATCGATGCCGAAAACATTTCTATCAAAGGCAAAG
>JAFGEV010000326.1 GCA_016931385.1 Prolixibacteraceae bacterium | reverse complement strand
GAATACATCGTATCCCGAAGCAGAGGACTATATTCGTAATTACACGAAAATCAATTCGGTGCAGAAATATATATCATTAATTTCCGAAGTAAAGGCTGCCGTGGAAATTCCCATTTTTGCCAGCATCAATTGTGTAAGCGCTGCCGACTGGACCAATTATGCAACCGAAGTTGAAGAAGCCGGCGCCGATGGTATTGAACTGAATATTTTTGATCTTCCAACCGACCGTAATAAAACACCTGAAGTTTACGAACAAAAATATTATCAAATCTTAAAAGCGGTAAAGGCAAAAACAAAACTTCCGCTGGCTGTAAAAATAAGTCCTTATTTCTCGAACCTGGTGCGTTTTGTCGATCAGCTTTTTGCACACGGGGCTTCGGCTGTGGTGCTCTTTAACCGTTTTTACGAACCTGATTTTGACCTCGACAAACTTGAGTTTACCTCTTCAGAAGTAATGTCGTCGCCTGCTGACCTGAACCGCGTGTTGCGCTGGATGGGCATTGTAAAGGGCAGCCTGCCAAAGGCCGAACTTGCCGCTTCAACCGGTATTCACGATGGCTCAGCAGTTATTAAACAACTGCTTGCCGGGGCACAGGTTACGCAACTTTGTTCTACACTTTACCTGAATGGTTTCGGCATGGTAAAACAAATTGAAGACGACCTGAAAACCTTTATGCAGAAATGGAGTTTTCAGTCAGTTGACGAATTCAGGGGCAGGTTAAGCTATTCGAACATTGTTTCGCCCGAAGTTTACGAAAGGGCCCAGTTTATGAAATATTTTTCTAACCGGAAAGGGCAATAAGATGAAGGTGCTTTTTATTGGAGGTAGTGGTATTATAAGTTCGGCATGTACCCAACTTGCTGTTGATAAAGGCATTCAGCTATATCATCTTAACAGGGGGAAATCTTCAGGAATACGCCCGGTACCCGACCAGGTAATTCAGATCGAAGCCGATGTGCGTAATTTTGAAAAAACGGCAAAAGCCCTCGAAGGGTATTCTTTCGATGTGGTGGCCGACTGGATTTCTTTCGTGCCTGAACACCTCGAAAACAACCTGAAACTGTTTAAGGGCAAGGCAAAGCAGTATATTTTTATCAGCAGTGCTTCGGCATATCAAACTCCTCCTCAGAAACTGCCGGTTACCGAGGATACACCGCTTGAAAACCCTTTCTGGGAGTATTCACGGAATAAAATTGCCTGTGAGGAATTTTTAAAAAAAGAATCCGCCGGATATGGAATGAGCTATACCATTGTGCGGCCTTCGCATACCTACGATAAAACATTGCTGCCTTTCGACGAGGGGTATACCGTTGTTGATCGTATGCTTAACGGAATGCCGGTGGTTGTTCCAGGCGATGGTACTTCAATATGGACACTGACCCACCATCGCGATTTTGCCAAAGGGCTGGTTGGTTTGCTAAACAACCCGAAGGCAATGAACGAAATATTTCACATTACTTCGGATGAATGGTTAACCTGGAACCAGATTTACACCCTTGTAGGGCAGGCTTTTGGTGTTGAGCCTCGCCTGGTTCATGTTCCTTCTGAAATTATAGCATCGTACGTTGGGAAATTAGGTGACGGGCTTTTGGGCGATAAAGCACATAGCATGATTTTCGACAATTCGAAAATAAAATCGGTAGTGCCCGGTTTCCAATGTACCATATCTTTTTCTGAAGGAGTGAACGAAATTGCTGCATGGTACAATTGCAATAATGCATCAAAGGAAATCGATCAGGAACTTGACAGGATATTTGATTTGCTCATTGAAAAAATGATCTCAATTTATAACCATTGATATGCAAATAAAACAAAGCTTTATAAATTTTCTTGTTTTTTTGACATTGCTTTGTGGTTGCGATGAGATAAAAACCACAACCGTATCGGTGAGCGATGAATTTTCTGATGCAGGTGATGGTATGATGGTTGCTTCGGTTGAGAATGCAGGCGACAATATTCAGCTCATAGGGGAACTTGACCTGGTTGATGGACTTTTTTCAATATACCTCGAAAATCCTTCCGGAGATACAATCTACACAAATTATTTTGACCAGAACGGTTTTTACGAAATTGATGAATCGTTTGAGAGGGAATTGGGAGACTGGATTTTTTACTATACCATTGTAAAAAGTGATGGGGCCATACCTTCGGGGAGTTTCGACTTTGACCTGGTATTTAAAAATTAGTTGATGGAGAAAACGGGTAACAATTTTCGGCAACTTGATGAATCATTGTTTTCCGATGGGTATAACCTTTGCAATATGTTTTTATTTAAGGGTTTCACACAAGGGAACCTTTTTGCAGCCCAAAAACAACTTTACAAAGTAATTGATGAGTTTAATGCTTCCTTTCTTAAAAGAGCTGAGGTTGAAGTTGAACCTGCCGAATGCCGCATGGGATGCTCATATTGTTGTCATCAAACAGTGCTGGCTACACCTGCCGAGTTTTTTTACCTTGCCGGCTTTTTAAGAAACAAATTCAGGGAAGATGTTTTACAATCGATTATTGAAAAGGCTAAAGCAAAAATGGAAAAAACAGGGACGCTTAAAATTGATAAGCTATTAAAATACAAAGCACCTTGTCCGCTTTTGCATCCAACAGGCGGTTACTGCCGCGCTTATCAGGCCAGGCCAATGGCTTGCAGAATCTATTTTTCGAAAAGCATACAAAGTTGCCGCGATGATTTGAATTCGCCCGAAGATGATACTGTTTTTCCAGATTTGTTTGACCTTCCTCTTCGTGTAGGAAGGATGCTGAACGAAGGTTTTCATGCCAGGTTAAGAAAAGAAAAAGAATCGATACAGCTTTTTGAAAATACCATTGAGGAAGGTATTTTTGTGGCGCTAAAAGATGGTATCTTCGAAAAATGGACAAAGGGAGAAAATGTGTTTAAAATGATAAAATCTTAAAATTCCAAATTCCAAATTCCAAAACTAAAGACTAACAACCAGAACCAAGTAACCAGAACCAAGTAACCAGAACCAAGTAACCAGAACCAAGTAACCAGAACCAAGTAACCAGAACCAAGTAACCAGAACCAAGT
>JAFGEV010000325.1 GCA_016931385.1 Prolixibacteraceae bacterium | reverse complement strand
TACCGCAATTTAACAGGTAATGCCCCCATGTTTCCTAAGTGGGCATATGGCTTTTGGCAGTGCCGCGAACGTTATACCTCAGGATCACATTTGGTTGAAACTGTAAAAGAGTTCCGCAAAAGGAGACTCCCTCTGGATGTTATTGTTCAAGACTGGCAATATTGGGGAAGCATGGGCTGGGGGGTTCCACAGTTTGATGAAAAGTATTATCCAAATCCGGCTGGATTCATTAAGGAGCTACACGATTTAAATGCCCATTTCAACATCTCGATATGGAGTAACCCCGATAAAAACTCAGCAATTGGTAAAGAATATGTAGCCAAAAAACGCTTTATCCCCGACACCAAATGGTTAGATTATTTTAATCCCGACACCAGAAAGGAATATTGGAATACCTTAAAAGTAAACATGTTTGACAATGGTGTTGATTCGTGGTGGATGGATGCCGTTGAACCTGAGAATGATGCTTTGAAAGGAACAAAAACTCATATTGGTGTTGGCGATTTCTACCGCTTAACATATCCGTTAATGGTAAGTCAGGCAGTTTATGAAGGGCAACGCGAAGCCTCTTCCAACAAGCGGGTTTGCATCCTCACCCGTTCAGCATTCTCGGGTCAGCAACGCTATGGGATTATCAACTGGTCGGGCGATATTGGCGGTACATGGGATGTTTTTAGAAACCAGATTGTTGCCGGATTAAACTTTACCATCACAGGCTTCCCATATTGGACAACCGATATTGGCGGTTTTTTTCGCCCGGGCAAATCGCAATATACAGATGAAAAATACCACGAATTACTTACCCGTTGGTACCAATGGGGCTCGTTCACACCAATTTTCCGTATTCATGGTTATCAAACCGAAACAGAACCTTGGAAATATGGGCAAACCGTTGAGGACAACATGCGAAAAATACTGAACCTGCGTTACCGCCTTCTTCCATATATATATTCCGAAGCTTGGCAGGTGACTAAAAACGGATCGACAATGATGCGCCCAATGGTAATGGATTTCAATGGCGATAGTGATGCCGTGAAACAATCATATGAATACATGTTTGGAAAAGCATTCCTTGTTGCACCAATAACCGAGGCTGGAACAACCCGGCGTGACGTATATCTTCCAAAATTAACCGATTGGTACGACTTCTGGACAGGCAAACGCATTAAGGGAGGGCAAACAGTTAAAGCTGAAGCACCGTTGGACAGAATTCCGTTGTTCATCAAAGCCGGCTCAATAATACCAATGGGACCAATAGTTCAGTATTCCGGGGAAAAAAATGCAGAGGCACTTGAAATCAGGGTGTATGAAGGTGCTGATGGTGAATTTACATTGTATGAAGACGAAGGAGATAATTACAACTATGAAAAAGGTCAATATTCTACCATCAAGCTTACCTGGAACGACGCAAAAAAAATGTTGACCATTTCCGAACGTAAAGGTTCATTTTCAGGAGTGTTAGCCGAACGGAAATTTAATATCATTCTTGTTTCAGAAAACAAAGGATCTGGAATGGAAGTAACTGGTACGTCAGACAAGAAGGTGACATTTTCAGGGAAAGAGTTAAAAGTTAAGTTATAGTGAAGGCCGTTGTTTCTAAGTAAAGGAAAGTATATAAAATTACAGAAGAGGTAAAGCAGGTTAAATAAAATTATTCTTTTATAAAAGAACTAACATTAAAAGAGATACAATATGAATTTTCAATGTATTAGCTTCATTTGCGTTATATCTGTTATGTTTTGCAATGAAGTGTTTGCACAAAAGAATACCGCACAAAATCCAATCATTTACGCCGATGTTCCCGATATGTCAATAATTCGGGTTTGTGATATTTATTATATGAGCAGCACTACTATGCACATGAGCCCAGGTGTACCAATTATGAAATCGAAAGATTTGGTTAATTGGGAATTGGTAAATTATGCTTATAATAAACTTGGCGATATTGACGAACTGAACCTTGTCAATGGCAAAAGTACCTATGGGCGAGGTTCGTGGGCAAGTAGCATCCGTTACCACAATAACACCTACTATGTTTCAACATTTGCTCAAACAACAGGTAAAACCTACATCTATACAACAAAAGATATAGAGAAAGGCCCTTGGGTAGAACATTCTTTCAAACCTTCGTATCACGACAATTCTTTATTCTTCGATGATGATGGCCGTATTTATTTGATATGGGGAGCAGGAAAACTAAATATTGTGGAACTCAAAGAGGATCTCTCAAACGTGAAAGAAGGTACAGAACATGTACTCATCGAAAATGCAAGTGCCCCGGCTATACCTGTTATGCTTCCTGCCGAAGGATCACAGCTTTTCAAAGTTAATGGAAAGTATTATCTTTTTAATATTTCCTGGCCACGAGGAGGCATGCGTACTGTTATTATTCACAGGGCTGATAATATTACCGGCCCATGGAAAGGTAAGGTTGCCCTTCAGGATAAGGGGGTGGCTCAGGGAGGGTTTGTTGATACTCCTGATGGTCGATGGTTTGCATACTTATTCCGCGACAATGGTTCGGTAGGCCGTATTCCATACCTTGTTCCTGTAAAATGGGAAGATGGCTGGCCTGTGTTGGGCGTTGACGGAAAAGTTCCGGAATCATTGGATTTGCCTGTAAGTACTGGCATAATTCCAGGTATTGTAAACAACGACGAGTTCAAACGCAAAAAAGGAGAACCTGCTCTTCCATTGGTTTGGCAATGGAACCATAACCCCGAAAATAGTTTATGGTCGGTAAACGAACGCAAAGGATTTTTACGCCTGAAGACCGGACGTGTCGACTCCTTGTTCTTAAAATCGAGAAACACTTTAACCCAGCGTACTTTTGGCCCGGTTTGTTCTGGCTCTGCATTGCTTGATGCTTCTAATATGAAAGATGGTGATTTTGCCGGGTTGGTTGTCTTACAGCTGAAATTCGGTCAGGTTGGTGTTAAAATAGTGAACGGAGAAAAATTTGTATTCATGATTAACAATAAAACTAATATTCCAACTGAAATTCAAAGCATCCCGCTTTTGCAAGACAAGGTTTACCTGAAGATAGAATGCGATTTCAGGGATAAGGTTGATATTGCAGAGTTCTTCTACAGCCTTGATGGCGAAACCTGGAAAACTATTGGCAATCAGTTGAAAATGGAGTATAAATTGGAACACTTTATGGGGTATCGATTTGGGTTGTTCAACTATGCTTCAAAAAATCCCGGAGGTTTTGCCGATTTCGATTTTTTCCATATAACCGGTCATATTTCTGAATAATAATAAAGTAAATCAATATGCATGAGGAAAATCAGCTCATTATCCTTTGTAATATTTCTTATCATCGGCTTTGTTTGATTATTGCCGTGATCACTAATGTAATTCAATCATTTTAAAGAATAAAAACATAGCATATGAAACGAGCATTTTTAACTATAAACACAATTTTTCCAGGGTTGTCGGGAAATAGACATGAACAAAGTTATGCGAGTTCATCCGAAAAATCGGAACAGGCTCTCCGTGCGTTAAAAATCAATTTTGTTCGGATGAAAAAGATATATATTAGTTTTATCATGGTTTT
>JAFGEV010000324.1 GCA_016931385.1 Prolixibacteraceae bacterium | reverse complement strand
TGAAGGCATTCGAAAACCCGAACCGTAAATTTACCTTTGGCAAAAGGGTTTTTCTCGAAAATGAGACAGTTGAAGCAGTTCATGCTGTGCCATACGGGCAAACAAAGTACAATTACTCGAATCTTTTTATTGGTGGTGAAATCTATCGTCGTGAAGGTGATTTCTGGAACTGGAACGCCCTGGCCCGTGTTGCTGTTTTAGGCAGGAATATTGGAGATGCAATGCTAAAGGGCAGTATTTTTAAACCTCTCCGGATTTTTAACGATACGACTCATATTATTGCTGAAGGTTGGTATCGTGACACAAAAGCCCCGATCTTCCTCGAACATTGGCAAAGTAACCATTTCAAATGGGAAAACAGGTTTAGAAAGCAACACGAGGTTATTATCAAAGGAAAGATAAGCTACCCGCGGTTTAAACTGCAAACAGGTGTGAATTATGCTTTGCTGGCCAACTATATATATTTTAACAAATTTGCTGTTCCCGATCAGTACGATAAAGAATTTTCTGTATTCAGTTTCTGGATCAACAAAGACTTTCATCTTGGCCCGTTTTGCTGGTCGAATAAATTTGTGTGGCAGGAAGTTTCAGACAACACTGCTATGCACCTGCCACCATTAAATGTATATTCTTCGGTATCTTTCTCAGGAGTTTTATTTAAAGTGATGAAGTACCAGCTTGGGGCCGAAATTTATTATAATTCGCCCTATTATGCAGAAAGTTATCAACCGGCAACAACAAGTTTTTATCTTCAGGATGAAAAGATTATTGGCGGATTTCCTTACGTAAACGTATTTTTAAATGCCAAGCTTAAACGAACAAGCGCTTTTGTTCTGTATCAGCATGCAAACAGCTGGATTAGCGACGGAAAATATTTTAGTTCAGTTGGTTATCCTTTAAACCCTGCTTCCCTTAGGTTTGGTTTCAAATGGACTTTCTACGATTAAGAAATTATTATCAGTGTAGGTGTCAGAAGGTATATTGGCCGTTTTTTAAAAACAATGCCCTTCTTTTGCCGGCCCAAAGTTATTAACATTTAAAAACCATTAGGGGGGAAATTTGTTTTCTGTTGTATTAAATACATTCCTTAAATTGGTTTAAAGATTGAAGTTTAACGAAACTTATTAATTTGAAAAAGTTAGTTATTGTTATTTCACTTGTTACTGCTGCAATATTGTTTCTGAGCCTTTTTTTAGTATTCAGGAATGTGCAGCAAAACACCACCGATGATCGTTCAAGCCATGCCGGGAACGAACTTAAACGGATACTTTCTGAAAAAGAGCTGAGGGTTGTTGTCGATTACAATACAACCAATTACTTTGTTTATAAAGGTCACCCAATGGGTTTTCAATATGAGTTGCTGAGAACTTTTTGTGATGAAAAGGGATTGGACCTCAAAATATCTGTGAACAATAATTTCAACCATACCCTCGAAGGCCTTCTTAACGAAGAATATGATTTGATAGCACGTAACATGACTGTGACTACACAGCGAAGCCAGCAGATGGATTTTGCCGAACCCTGGGGCTTGACCCGCCAGGTGCTGGTTCAACGTGCTCAGAATAAAGGAAAGCCATTCAAGGGGGCTGTACAACATATTACCGAACAAATTGAACTGGGGGGAAAGACTGTGGTAGTCCCCAGTAATTCGGTTTACGTACAGAGGCTTCAAAGCCTTTCCGATGAAATTGGAGAGCCCATAAAAATTGTTGAAGATTCAATAAACAGTCCAGAGCAACTGATTGCAAAAGTTGCATCAGGTAAAATCGATTACACTGTATGTGACGAAAATATGGCAAAAGTACTCCGTAAATTTTATCCCGAGATTGATATATCGGTACCTGTAAGCTTCAAACAAAAATATGCCTGGGTTGTAAGGAAGAATGCACATCAATTGAAGGAGTACCTGAACAATTGGATAAGGGACTTTAAACAAACGTCGCATTATAAAATCATTTATAATAAATACTATTCCGATTATTCATTCCAGTCGTTTGCCATGAACGATTTCAACACCATTAGCGGAGGCAAACTATCGGAATACGACAACATCATTAAGGAAATATCTTCCTATTATAAGTGGGACTGGAGGTTAATTGCTTCTGTTGTGATGCAGGAGTCAGGTTTCGATTCCGATGCAGAATCGTGGATGGGTGCGGCAGGCCTTATGCAGCTTATGCCCAATACAGCCGAAATGTTCAATGTTGAAGATGTGAAGGAACCCCGCGAGAACATTCGTGGCGGGATAGAGTATCTTACATGGATCGATGAGCTTTTTGAACCTATGATTTCCGATCCGGCTGAAAGGATAAAGTTTGTCCTTGCTTCGTATAATGTTGGCATAGGCCATGTGATGGATGCCCGTAAACTGGCAATGAAATATAACCGGGATCCTTCGGTATGGGTCGGGAATGTTGAGTATTTTGTGTTGAACAAATCACTGCCCGAGTTTTATTCCGATCCTGTTGTTCGCTGGGGCTACTGCAGGGGAGAAGAACCCATAAAATATGTGAACAAGGTTATCGACCGCTTTCAACATTACCGGAATACCCTTCCCGAAGTGCCTGATGTTGCTTTAGCATCCAACTGAATTCGGCAATGATCATGGCTGTTGCGCCCCATATTACATGACCGTTTATTTTATAGCAGGGCGTTTCCAAATTGCCAATAAATGTCGGGATAGTTTCTGAAGCAATATTTTTTTCATTAAGAAATTCGATCACAGGTATCGTGATAAGCTCTTCAACTTCATTGTTGTCGATTTTGAAGCCTTTAACATTGTTTATAAAACCAACCACCGGGTGAATCAAAAAGTTGCTAACGGGTATGTATAATTCTGAAAGCTTGCCGATTATGTCGATATTTCTGGGCGAAATGCCGGTTTCCTCTTCCATTTCCCTTAACGCGGTTTCAATTACTGAAGCATCGGTTTTTTCGCAGGCGCCCCCGGGAAAACTGATCTGGCCGGGGTGATGTTTCATCTTTCTGCTGCGGCGGGTTAGGCAAAAATATAGCATGTTTTCCTTTTTGAATATGGCAACAAGAACGGCACTTTTTCTAATGTTGTTCTTTTTATGTTGGGTGATTTCGGTGGGCCTTCCCTTTGGTAGCAAAGTTTTATATGCCAATGCACCCGGAAGTTTTTGTCGAAGCGCCATCCTGATATCTTCATTGTCAATTTTTTTCATCGTAGCTGATATATTTCTATTCCACGGCAATGGCTTCAACCGGTGAAATTTTTGAAATGAAAAAAGATGGTATAAATATGAAAGCTATAATGGCAATTAAAGTTCCAAGGTTTAAGAACAGAATATACAGAACATTCAAGGTTACGGGTACGGTATCGATATAGTATGAAACGGGGTCGAGTTTTAAAATCCCGGTATAATATTGAACGATGCAAAGTCCTATTCCGGCAACGTTTCCCCATAACAGTCCCCTTAACGAAAGGAAAGATGAAAGGTAAATGAACACCTTGCGAATACTGAAGTTAGGAAATCCCAGTGCTTTAAGTATGCCAATCATCCTGATCCTTTCGATGATGATGATAAGAACACCCGATATCATATTGATGCCTGCAACAGCCACCATTAAAACCAGCAAAACCCAAACGTTCATGTCAAGTACCGATAGCCAGTCGAAAAGCATAGGGTATTTGGTTTCGATGCTGTAGGCCCTTAGCATGGTGTTCTCGTTTGCTTCGTCAAGGGTAATTTCACGCAGGTAAGGATAAACTTCATTCAATTTCCCGTAGTCGTCTATTATAACCTCATACCCACTCACTTCATTCCGACCCCATCCATTCAGGCTTTGAACATGGCGCAGGTCGCCCACAATAAAAATTTCGTCGAACTCTTCGAGGCTGGTGCGATAAATTCCTGAAATTTGAAATTTTCTGCTGCGCGGGGCAGTTTCCCCTTCGTTATAAAAAAAGCAATAAAGCGGGCTGCCTGTTTCCAGTTTTAACAGGCGGGATATTTTTTCAGAAACAACAACGTCGTTCGAGCGGCTTTCAGAACTGGTTTCAGGTACTTCACCCTC
>JAFGEV010000323.1 GCA_016931385.1 Prolixibacteraceae bacterium | reverse complement strand
CGATTCACATTGTATGATCTTTCAGGTGCGCGATACGGGGATAGGTATTGAGAAGGAAGATCAGGAGAACCTTTTTGAAGCTTTTACACAAGCCGACCCGTCATCTACCCGGAAATACGGGGGCACCGGACTTGGGCTTGCCATTTGTAACCGGCTTGTCGAAATGATGGGGGGCAAACTAAAGGTGGAAAGCGAAATTGGCAAAGGCTCGGTGTTTTATTTCGATTTGAATTTTAAAAAGGTAAAGGTTAATCATTTTGATTAAATGTAAACAGTAAATTCATGGAGGAAAAGAAATTCAGGATTTTAATTGCCGAAGATAATTCGATAAATGTACAAGTGGCACGCTTTATGCTTAAGCCCATAACCAGTTGCTTAGATGTGGTATGGAATGGTGAAGAAGCTATCGGAAAATTCCTTCAGAACGATTATGATTTCATTCTTATGGATGTGAAAATGCCTGTTGTCGATGGCTTTGAAGCAACCAGGAAAATAAGGGAGATTGAGGTAAAAAATAACAAACCGGGAAAGATTCCGATAATTGCCATGACGGCTTCCAATACATACGAGGAAGAAAAAAAATGCCTCGAAACGGGGATGGATGGGTTTTTATCAAAACCTTATCAGCTCGACGACCTTAAAAAAATATTGACGAATCTTGGCCTGTAACTCTTGCCATCCATATAAATAGTAGTTTACTTTGCATAAAATTTTATGCAGTTAATGTATCCTGATAACTTTGAACAAAAAATCGGTTTCGACAAAATCAGATCGATGCTGGAGGCTAATTGCTTGAGCTCTTTAGGTAAAGAACTTATTGAAGGGATCGCTTTGTTAAACGATTTCAGACAAATCGATCAGCAAACATCATTGGTTGCCGAATTTCTGAAAATATTGCGAGAATACGATAACTTCCCCTCAAACCACTATTTCAACCTGAAGGGTTCACTTAACAAAATTCGAGTTGAAGGAAGTTTCCTGGAGGTAAAGGAAATCTTCGATCTTAAACGTTCGCTGGAAACGGTGAAGGGCATTGTATCGTTTTTCAGGTCGGCTTCATCCGATGATTTTCCATTTTTGAAAAAACTTGCTGCAGATATTGGCGATTTTTCAAATGTCATTAAGTCGATTGACAGGATAATTACAAAATTCGGCACCGTGAAAGACAATGCATCTCCGGGGCTGCTTGAAATCCGAAAGCAAATTACAACGCTTCAAACGGGTGTAAATAAAAAAATAAGTTCGATCATAAAACAATTGCAGGCTGAGGGAATAGTTGATGATGACGCTGCAGTTGTTTTACGTGACGGCAGGCCAGTAATCCCTGTTGCTTCGGCTAATAAAAAGAAGGTATCGGGAATTGTTCACGATGAGTCGGCAACGGGTAAAACCTCTTTTGTTGAGCCTGCGGTCATTGTTGAGATGAATAACAGGCTCAGGGAATTGGAAAATGCTGAAAAGCGCGAGATCATCAAAATCCTCATCAGTTTTTCTGCTGAAGTCAGGCCCGAGATCGACAGCTTGCTATATACTTACGATTTTCTTGGCGAAATAGATTTTATTCGTAGCAAGGCAGTATTTGCCCAACAATTCGACTGTTCAAAACCCGAGATCAGGGATGAACCCTGTTTCGACTGGCAACAGGCCCGGCACCCTCTACTGGTAAAAGCGTTGAAAAAAGAAAAACGAGAGGTTGTACCGCTAAGCCTTCGCCTGGATGAGCCCAACCGGATATTGTTGATCTCAGGTCCGAATGCCGGCGGTAAATCGGTGTGCCTCAAAACGGTTGGCCTTATTCAGTATATGCTGCAATGCGGAATGCTGGTGCCGGTTTTTGAGGGATCAAAAATGGGGATTTTCAGCGCAATGTACCTCGACATTGGTGACGAGCAGTCGATTGAAAACGATTTAAGTACCTACTCGTCGCACCTGCTCAACATGAAATTCTTCACGAAACATTGCAACTCAAAGTCATTGGTATTGATTGATGAGTTTGGGACCGGTACAGAACCTATGCTGGGCGGGGCCATTGCCGAGGCAGTGCTCGAAAAACTTAACCAATTGGAGACTTATGGAATTATTACCACCCATTATACCAATCTGAAACACTTTGGTGCTTCACAACGGGGAATTGTGAATGGTGCAATGCTATATGACTCAAACGGGATGCGCCCATTGTTTAAACTCCAGATTGGTAAACCCGGAAGCTCGTTTGCTTTTGAAATCGCACGCAATATTGGACTTTCGGAAGAAATACTCCGAAAGGCAACCGAAAAGCTTGGACAGGAACATATCGACTACGATAAACACCTTCGCGAAATAGTGCGGGATAAACAATACTGGGAAACAAAGCGAACAAAGATCAGTAAGGTTGAAAAAGACCTTGATTCGCTTAGCGAAACCTATCTTTCGGAACTCGACCAAACCCAAAAACAACGCAAGGCAGTAATCGCAGATGCCAAAAAGGAAGCTCAACGAATTATCGATGAGGCCAACAGGTTGGTGGAAAGTACAATAAAAGAAATTCGCGAGAGCCAGGCCGAAAAAGAAAAAACAAAGGACATTAGGCGAAAACTTACCGAAAAGAAGGAAGAACTTTTACAGACCGATCAGGATGCTGAAGAAAAGATTCAAAGGAAAATTGAACAAATAAAGAGGAAAGAGAAGGAACGAGGGAATAAAAAAATCAGCAAGACAGGAAATGCCCAACAAAAACCGTTATCACCAAAGGCAGTTTTTACTGAAGGTGAAAAGGTAAGGATTATTGAGAACGGAACAATTGGCGAGATTGTCGATTTTGACAGCAAAAAGGCTGTGATTGCCCTGGGGCATTTGCTTACAACCGTTTCACTCGATAAAATTGAACCTGTTAGCAACAACGAAGCCAAAAAACAGGAAAAGGAAAAACGGATGATCCCCAAAGCCGATTCATTGAGACGGACAAACGATTTGATGGAGAAAAAGCTAAAATTCAAACCCGACATTGATGTGCGTGGCCAGCGTGCCGATGAGGCGTTAGGGAATATTCAGGCTTTTATCGATGATGCCATCATGGTTGGGGCATCGCAGTTACGCATTTTGCACGGGAAGGGTTATGGAATACTGAAGGAAGTTATACGTGATTATCTGAAAACCGAACCTGCCGTGAAAACCTTTCGCGATGAACATGTGCAGTTTGGCGGGGCAGGAATAACGATAGTTGAGTTAGGGTAAATGAGGCAGAAGGCAGAAGGCAGAAGGTAGGAGGAAGAAGGTAGGAGGCAGAAGGCAGAAGGCAGAAGGCAGAAGGCAGAAGGCAGAAGGCAGAAGGCAGGAGTAATAGTTGCTAATATACAGTGCTTAATAGTCATTATTAGCTTAAAGCGGGGCAGTTGTGCGATTTGCGATGTTTACTAAGCAACAATATTAATTTGATTTCAATATTTTTGAAGATTTTTTTGGGGTTTATAAGTCGAACTAATTCATCGTGTCGGATATTATTAATGATAATTCTTTTGAAAAATGACCAAACTGACAGTTAATAATCGGAATTTAAAAATTTTATCTAAGCAACTTGACGGAGAACTGCATTTCGATCAGATTTCAAAAATCCTTTTTGCCACCGATGCTTCGGCGTACCGTGAAATTCCCCAGGCTGTTGTTTTTCCTGCATCAAGAAACGATATTAAAACACTGATAAATTTTGCCCGCGAAAATAAAACCTCGCTTATTCCACGCGGGGCAGGCACTTCGCTTGCCGGGCAGGTAGTTGGCAAAGGCATTGTGGTTGACATTTCGAAATACCTGAACAAAATAATTGAGGTAAATAAGGAAGAGAAATGGGTCAGAGTTGAACCCGGGGTAGTTCTTTCGGAATTGAATCTTGAATTAAAGAAGTACGGCCTGATGGTTGGCCCCGAGACCTCAACGGCCAACCGTTGTACCATGGGAGGAATGCTGGGCAATAACAGTTGCGGCCTTCACTCGCTGGTGCATGGGAGTATACGCGACCATATTCTGGAAGTTGAAGCAATTCTGAGCGATGGTTCCGATGCAACCTTTTCACCGATCGACACAAAGGCTTTTCATGAAAAACTTAAGGGCAGTACACTCGAAAATAATCTTTACCGATTTATCCATCAGGTATTATCCGATGAAGAAAATCGTTTGGAAATCAGCACACAATATCCCGATCCTTCAGTCCCGAGGCGAAACAATGGATATGCCCTGGATATTATTTCTTCGATGCAACCTTTTAATCCTGATGGGGGAAAATTCAACTTTTCTAAATTGATTGCAGGTTCGGAAGGAACCCTTGCGTTTGTTACTGAAATGAAACTGGGATTGGTTCCCCTACCTCCTTCTGAAAAAGCATTGATATGTATACATTTTTCGAAACTCGAAGATGTTTTTAAGGCTAATCTGATAGGATTAAAGCATAATCCATCAGCCATTGAGTTAATGGACAAAACCATATTGGACCTGACCCGAGGAAATATTGGATTGCGCCACAACCGCTTCTTTATAAATGGCGAACCGGAAGCCATCCTGATCATTGAATTATGGGGGGAATCGAAAGAGGAAATAATCAGTCAGTCTGAGCTAATCGAAACTGAAATGAGAAGTGCAGGCTTTGGGTATGATTTCCCTTTAATATGGGGGGCCGATATTCAACGTGTTTGGGCATTACGAACTGCCGGGCTGGGTGTGTTATCAAATGTGCCCGGTGATGCAAAGTCGGTTTCGGTTGTTGAAGACACGGCTGTGCCGGTTGAACAACTGCCAGGTTACATGGCTGATTTTCAAAAAATGCTCGACAAATACAGCTTAAAAGCAGTATACCATGCCCATATTGCAACCGGAGAACTTCACCTTCGCCCGGTATTAAACCTGAAAGACCCTCGTGATGTGGAACTGTTCAGGACTGTTGCCCGCGAAACGGCGGCGCTGGTTAAAAAATACAACGGTTCGTTAAGCGGCGAACACGGCGATGGAAGGCTTCGCGGAGAATTTATCCCCTTTATGCTGGGCGAAAAAGTATATGGCCTTTTAAAAGAACTGAAACATAACTGGGATCCCGATGGAATATTTAATCCCGGAAAGATTACCGATACTCCCCTGATGGATCAGTCGTTGCGTTACTCCCCGGGACAGGCAACCCCGGAATTTAAAGAATATTTCGATTATAAACTTTCACTGGGCCTTGCACGTGCTATTGAGAGGTGCAACGGCTCGGGTGATTGCCGTAAAACGGAAATTTCAGGAGGCACTATGTGCCCAAGTTATATGGCTACCCGCGACGAGATGCATTCAACAAGGGGCAGGGCAAACATTTTACGTGAACTTGCAACCCGGCCCTCTGATATAAACTGGGCCGATAACCGCGATATTTTATACTCGTTAGATTTATGCCTTTCTTGCAAAGCCTGCAAAAGTGAATGCCCGTCGGGGGTTGATATCGCCAGGCTGAAAGCCGAATTCCTGCAAAACCATTACGATGGAAACCCCGTACCTTTCAGGGCGAAAATTATTGGCGGCTTTCCGGGATTGATGATACTCGCATCAAAGTTCCGTCTGCTTTACAATGCTGTGGCAAAGTCGAAAATACCCTCATCGCTTGTTTCAATTTTTATTGGTTTTTCAACAAAACGACCTTTGCCTGTATTGTCGAAAATTACACTTGAAAAGTGGTACAGGAAACATGAAAGGCAAGTATCGGGAAGCGGCAGAAAAGTGTATCTTTTTAACGATGAATTTCTGAATGTGAATGATTCACATATTGGAGTTAAAGCCATTTTGTTACTCGAAAAACTGGGCTACGATGTGGCGATACCAAAACATACTTTTAGCGGAAGGACATACTTTTCGAAAGGATTGGTGCTGAAAGCACGCAGGTTGGCCGAAAGAAACGTTGAATCCCTTTGCGGGAAAATAACGGACGAAACACCATTGATTGGCATTGAACCTTCGGCGATCCTGTCTTTCAGGGATGAATACCCTGATTTGGTGAGGGGCGAATTGAAAAGAAAGGCTGAAGATTTGGCCTCGAATGCCCTGATGTTCGACGAGTTTATCATGCGCGAAGTTGATGCGGGAAGAATAAAACCGGAAATGTTTACTTCAGAACCTTTGAAAATTAAATTACATGGACATTGCCACCAGAAAGCTTTGGCAACAACTGCCGCTTCAATAAAAATGCTTGAGTTGCCTGTGAATTTTAAGGTTGAAGAAATTCCGTCGGGGTGTTGCGGTATGGCCGGTTCGTTCGGTTACGAAAAGGAACATTATGATCTTTCGATGAAAATTGGCGAGTTGGTGTTATTCCCCGAAGTAAGGAAAACTCCCGAAGATGTTGTTATTGCAGCACCCGGAACAAGTTGCCGCGAACAAATTGCACATGGTACCGGCCGCAAGGCTTTTCACCCGGTCGAGATATTGTTCGATGCGTTAAGATAGTTTTCGTAGCGGGACAATAATCAATATTTGAATGTAATTAATGCCAAAGCACTTTCCGAACGGATTGGTATGAACCAAAGCCTTTTGGCTCAATATATCAATGGGAACAAGAAACCTTCGAAGACACAAACCAAAAGAATATTATCCGGAGTTCATCAAATTGGGCGGGAGTTGTCTGAGGCACGTTTCATAATTTGATTCACGCCCCTTTATTAATCAGTTCCTCAATTTCGGCAAGGTGCAATTCAAAGTGCCGCAGGTAATCAACAATGCATTCCCTCAGGCTTACACCGTTCACGCCATCGTGTAGCCACTGGTTTTCGAGCCTTGCAGGATTAACATTCCTGAACACATGGGCAATATGAAGGTTCGAATATTTCCAGAAATTGACAAGTAGCTTCCAGTCTTCATGCTGGTAATTCTGAATGGCAATCCAACGGTCGTTATTGCCATGAGTGGCATAATTGGGAAAATGCAAGGGATTTTCACCATACTGCATGTGAATGGTGCGATGGGTATTGTTCGAAGCTGAATCGGCCATGTGGCCCACAATTTGTTTTATCGAACGGTTTTGACTGTTTTTTCGTGTTGATAACACATCATTATCCAAAGTGTTAAGGATGTTTTCCCACTTTAAAACCAATTCCTCAAGCCTGTTGCAAATAATCTCAAATTCATTCATTATAATTTTTTTTCAAAGATAGTGAATTGAAAGTACCCTTTTAAGAATGTTCTTTTTTAATGTATTCCAAAGCTTTAAACAGGATAATGATTTCAAGTATATCTACAGGTATTAAAAAGATCAATCCTACCCACCATAAAATGAGGGTTAACAGAAAGAAACCTGCAATAAAAATAAAAACAGCTGCCCAGCGTGCAACAATTCCCAGGTTTTTCTTTAACCTGCTGATTGACATGCTGTAAATGATCAGGATTGCCCCGATGGTTATCGCTATGCCGCTGTCGATAAACTGGCTGTCGACTGATGGTTGATAGAGCGAAAGTATCGTATAGCCAACATTAAAGGTTTCATGTGCAATCAGGATATATGAAACAATCTTCAGTAATGAATTA
This sequence comes from Prolixibacteraceae bacterium, assembly GCA_016931385.1. Lineage (GTDB taxonomy): Bacteria > Bacteroidota > Bacteroidia > Bacteroidales > Prolixibacteraceae > DAIMEA01. The sequence goes on along the minus strand of JAFGEV010000323.1, from coordinate 23,796 downwards.
TTAAAATAATCACCCAGGATGATGAAACCCCTTTGCAAAAAGATAAAGGCACAAAACACCGTTAACTTGATAATTGTATAAATAATGTAGTTGTCGGGGTGCAGCCACTGTTCGTAGCGGACATGTTCAAATCCCGATACAATGAATCCGAGCAGGAAATTGAGCAGGGCGGCAAAAAATGCGAGTTTTAGCTGGTTGCTGGTTGCCGAAAGATTTCTGTGTGAGTCGAAATCAATAAGAAATATTTCAGACAAACGTTGGATGAATGATTCGCTATCCGCTTTGTTCCTGTCCTCATCGTTTTCAAACGACTGGTAGTCGTAACCCAGCACTTCAAGAATTAATTTAATGGTACTTGAACGGGGTGTAACCTCACCCGATTCGATTCGTTGAATGGTACGGACATTTATATTGCACATATCAACCAACTCTTCCTGTGTGAACCCCTTTTCTTTTCTGAGTGATGCAATTTTTTTTCCAAGTTCAGGTTGTTTCATGGTTTCCATAATTTTCAGTTTAAAGATAACAATTGATTTTTTTTTGACGGGATGACCCGTAAAATTTTACGTTACAAGTTTAGGGCAGAAGTTTATGCCTGTCAACGTATTTTGGGGTATTTTGCCCGGCATTTACCCGGCATTTGGTTTGTGGGCTTTAAGATTGGAATTTTTTAATAATAAAAAGAGCATAAATTTTGAACAAAAAAACAAAAACAAAAAAAATGGCTGTAAAGGATAAAATATTTTTTTAAAAAAATAAGTATCTTTTTTTTGTGCCCAATAAAATGAAATCATTATTAAAGAGTCTGTAAAAAATTCATATAAAAGAAGTTGAAAGCTATTTACTATGTGAAATTATATATGAGAATAAACATGGTTTCTGAAACGAAAGGGCTTTTGTATATTTTAAATCATAAGCGAAAGAGTATCATTTCTTACTTTTTTATATACATTTACCGCAGATTTTATTTACAAAATTGGATTGATAAATGGGAATATTGAGAGATAAGTTTTCGCTTTACGATGCTCCTCAGAAGGTCATCGAAGCAGGCATATACCCTTATTTCAGGGAGATAGAATCTGATCAGGATACTGTTGTTAAAATAAACGGGAAAGATGTTTTGATGTTCGGGTCGAACAGCTACCTTGGGCTTACAAACCATCCTAAAGTTAAAGAGGCCGCTATCGAGGCTACTAAAAAGTATGGTACCGGTTGTGCCGGTTCACGCTTCTTAAATGGTACACTCGATATCCACATTCAGTTAGAAGAGCGTTTGGCTAAACTAATAGGTAAAGATGCAGCTTTATGTTATAGTACCGGCTTCCAGGTAAACCTGGGGGTCGTTTCTGTTTTAGCAGGCCGCAGCGATTATATCTTTCTCGACGAACTCGACCATGCTTCAATTATTGAAGGAAGCCGTCTTTCGTTCGGAAAAGTAATGAAATTTGGCCACAACAACATGCGTTCGCTTGAAAGCAAATTAAAGCTTTGCGAACCCGACAGAATCAAACTTATTGTTGTTGACGGGATTTTCTCGATGGAAGGCGACATCATCAACTTACCTGAACTGGTTAAACTGGCCGAGAAATACAATGCCTCGATAATGGTTGACGATGCACACTCGTTAGGCGTACTTGGGCCTCACGGCGAAGGTACTGCTGCACATTTTGGCCTTATCGACAAGGTTGACCTGGTAATGGGTACTTTCTCAAAATCGATGGCTTCATTGGGCGGTTTTATTGCTGGCGACAAAGAAGTAATAAACTTCATTAAACACAATTCACGTTCGTTGATTTTCAGTGCCAGTATGACACCGGCTTCGGTTGCAACTGTAAATGCCGCGCTTGATATTATGGAAAGTGAACCTGAACGGATTAAGCATTTATGGAATCTAACCCATTATGCTAAAAGAGCTTTTATAGAAAATGGCTTTGATACGGGAATATCCGAAACACCTATTATTCCGCTTTTCATTCGCGACGATATGAAGGCACTGAAAATGACCCAGCTGTTACTGGAAAACGGAATATTTGTTAACCCGGTTGTTTCGCCTGCAGTGCCAAAAGAAGATTGCCTGATTAGGTTCTCGCTTATGGCAACTCACACTTTCAGCCAGGTTGACGAAGCTATTGAAAAAATAACGAAAGTCGCAAAAGCGCTTGGTATACTTGCTGAAATTCCTGCTTACAAATAGCAGGATTTTTTTTTCATATATAGTCTCATGAAGAAAGTAATTTTCATTACCGGAATTTCTTCAGGTTTTGGTCATAGTGCCTCAGGTTTGCTGGTGAAACGTGGGCATGTTGTTTATGGTACTGTTCGCAAAGAATGCAGTACACCAAAGGGTGTTAATGTCCTGATGATGGATTTGACTAACCTGGAATCGATTAAAAAAGCTGTTGAGCTTGTTGCAGAAAAAGAAGGTAAAATCGACGTGCTGATAAACAATGCAGGGATGCATACCGGCGGCCCTGTTGAGGAAGCCCCGGCCGATTTGTTCGCCCGGCAAATGAATACCAATTTTAATGGCACAGTTCATCTGATACAAAATGTTTTACCGTTAATGCGTGAACAAGGGGGCGGAACAATTATCAACATCAGCTCGATTGGCGGACTTATGGGTTTGCCTTTCCAGGGGTTTTATTCAGCCAGTAAATTTGCCATCGAGGGGATGAGTGAAGCCCTCCGAATGGAATTGAAACAGTTCAACATTAAAGTGGTCGTGATCAATCCCGGCGATTTTGCCACCAGCAATACAGCCAACCGAACCAATATTGTGATTGAAGGCGGGCCATACGAAGCTCAGTTTAATAAAACCCTCGTACAAATTGAAAAGGATGAAACCGGCGGCTGGAATCCTGAAATTCTTGCTCAGAAACTTTGCAAAATTGTTGAATATAAACACCCTCGTAACCGATATGTAATAGGGTCGTTTGAACAGAAACTGGCCGTTTTACTCAAAAGGATTTTACCTGTAGGCTGGTTTAAGGGTATTCTTGAATCACATTACAAGATTTAAAAGAATCATTTTTTTTGTTTGATGACGGAAGGAAGAAGGCAGAAGGCAGAAGGCAGAAGGTAATAGTCAGTAGTCAATAGTCCCAATGACCAATGACCAATGACCGATTCCTGTAAAACCTTTTCTATTTGCCTAAAATCATAAAAACAGTATATCCTGTATAAAAAGCCAGTAATATTGCAGCTTCCCACCGGTCGAGCTTTTTACGTTGTCCTGTATACATAGCTAAGTATAGGAATAATGTACCTCCCAAAAGAATAAAAATATCAGTGTTGAACTGAACGTTAAACGCAATCGGCCTGATAAGTGAACTGACCCCTAAAATCAGAAATATGTTGAAAATATTCGACCCGATGATGTTTCCCACGGCAATGTCATTATTTTTTCGTATGGCTGCCACGATCGATGTGGCCAGTTCGGGAAGCGATGTGCCGGCGGCAACGATGGTGATCCCTATGATTTTTTCACTTACGTGCAAAACCCGGGCAAGTTCGGTGGCATTGTTCACTACCAGTTTGCCGCCCAGGACAAGTCCTGTTAGGCCTATTACAATAAAAAGGCCTGTTTTAAAGCCGGTATAGTGTTTGGCGCTGGTTTCTGTTTCAGGTAAGGTAACCGTGTCGGTTTTCATTTGTTTATATACGTAAAAGAGAAAAGCGGCAAAACAGGCCAAAAGAATCAGCCCGTCGATGGGTGAAAGAACATTGGCTGGACCTGTCTTAAAGAGCCTGTCATTTGTCAGCAAAAATAACAGCAATGCCGCACCAATAGAGAATGGTATTTCCTTCCATGCAGTGCTCGACTGCACACTTAATGCAACGATGAGGCCCGATATGCCCAATATAATGAACAGGTTAAAATTGTTGCTGCCGATGATGTTACCGAAAACAATATCATTTAAGCCATCGTGTGTGGCAAAGGTGTTTACAACAAGCTCAGGGGCCGAGGTGCCAAATGCTACAACTGTTAACCCGATTGCCAGTTCGGAAACTTTAAAACGTTTTGCAAGCGCCGAAGCTCCGGCAACAAACCAGTCAGCGCCTTTTATCAGCAATATGAATCCGGCAATAATTAATAGTACTTGTATGAACATGGTTTTGAGGTAAAATTAAACAACCGTTTCGAAAGCGTCTGCCGGCAGGATTGGCTTTCCCTGGTATCGTAAAAATAACTGGGCAAGGGCAAACACATCTTTTTCGCAATAACGGACAATCCTTTCAAGGTCATTTTCTTCCCAGTATACTTTGGCCACCATACTTCCGTCAATATCATCTTTTGGGGTTGGGATTTCAAATACAGTGCAAAGCAGGTCAAGCGAGGTGAAGTGCTTGTAATCGCCAAACTTCCAAAGTTGTAAAGTATCGAGAAGGTTGTCTTTTATTTCCCAGGGTTTTGCACCGGCAATGTCAAGAACCTTCGGTATTTTAACCTCATTAATCAGACAACGGCGCGAAATATACGGGTAATCAAATTCCTGGCCATTGTGGGCGCAAAGTTTAACATTTCCTGTGCGGCTGTAATTGTCAAGCATTTTTACAAAATCATCTAAAAGCTTTTTTTCGTCGTGGCCGGCATAGGATTTTACACGGCAACGGTATCCGCCATTTTTCTTGTAAATGGTACCTGCCGAAATACAGATGATCTTGCCAAATTCGGCATAAATCCCGGCACGCTCAAAAACATCTTTGGCAGTTTGTGCTTCTTCTCTGAAGTAGGACGATTTCTTTTCCCAAAGCTGCTTAAATTTTTCAGGCATTTCATCAAACGATGATGTCATTGGTGCTGTTTCAATGTCGATAAAAAGGACTGTTTCAATGTTGATTTGGTCTAACATAACGGCTTATTTTTCTGATAATTGTTTTTCGATGTATTGAGTTAAGATGTCGATTGCTACTTTGTTTTTTCCGCCTTGAGGAACAATGATATCTGCATAGCGTTTACTTGGTTCAATAAATTGCAGGTGCATTGGCCTAACGGTTTCTTCGTAACGTTTCAGTGTCTCGCTCACGCTGCGTTCACGTTCCACAATATCGCGTGTAATTACCCTCGACAAGCGCAGGTCGGCTTCGCAGTCGACAAATACCTTGATGTCCATAAGCGAACGCAACTTCTGATTGGTGAGGCACAATATTCCCTCAACAATCACGATATGGCGGGGCGCTACCATAACGGTTTCTTCCAATCGTGAACAAGTGAGGTAAGAATACACAGGCTGTTTTATAGCCTGGCCATTTTGCAACTGTTCAATGTGGTTTACCAACAGGTCGAACTCGATGGAGTCGGGGTGGTCGAAATTTATTCTGTGGCGATCCTCGGGCGGAATATTGCTGCTGTCGCGATAGTATGCATCCTGTGGAATTATGGCAATATCGTTTTCAGGCAGGCGTTTAATAATTTCATTCACCACCGTTGTTTTTCCTGAACCGGTTCCCCCGGCGATTCCAATTACAATCATAAAAGACGTTTTTTCAAAATTAATATCTATTCTCAAAATAATCGGCCTTATATTTGTCAAACTTTACCAAATTAACCGGGCATCATTAAAAAATCAATAAATATTTTGTTATGATCAAACACATCGTTCTTTTTAAACTGAAAGAATACAGTTCTGAAAAAGAGAAAAAAATTATTCTTAAAAAGATGGAAGAGAAGCTTATGGCTTTGAAAGAAACCATAACGGAACTAAAATATATTGAAGTTGGGCCGCATATCGACATAAATTCACAATCGTATGATTTATGCCTGATTACCCATTTCGATTCGGTTGAAGCCCTTGATATTTACAGGGTCCACCCCGATCATAAAAAAGTTGTTTCATACATTATGGATGTAACTGTAAGCCGTGCTGCGGTTGATTTTGAAGTTTAAAAAATTTAGAGAAGTGGAACTTTACCCGTTAAAATTTACACCCCTGCTGAAAGAACGGATTTGGGGGGGCAAGCGGCTTGAAACCTATTTGGGAAAGGATTTGGGCGGAAAAGGCAATATTGGCGAAAGCTGGGAACTTTCAGCTGTTGAAGGCAATGTGTCGGTAGTATCGAACGGGGAGCTTACCGGTAACGACCTACTGGAACTGGTTGAAATATATATGGGCGATTTGGTTGGGGAAAAAGTATTTGAAAAGTACGGCCTGGAATTTCCCCTTCTGATTAAGTTGATCGATGCAAACGACGACCTTTCCATTCAGGTACATCCCGATGATAAAGCCGCTCGTGAACGACACCACGCCTGGGGGAAAACCGAAATGTGGGTGGCGCTTGCAGGCGACAATACAACACAGCTGATTTCGGGCTTTAAACATGACACTGATCGTGAAGAATTTTTGCAGAAGCTTGAAGATGGTTCCCTGCCCGATTTATTTAATTATGAACAAGTGAGTAAAGGCGATGTGTTTTTTGTGCCTTCAGGAAGGGTACACGCGATATGCTCAGGAAACCTGATTGCCGAAATTCAGCAAACCTCGGATGTGACCTACCGCATATTCGATTATAACCGCAAAGACACAGCAGGAAACAGCAGAGAGCTGCACCTTGACCTTGCGCTTGAGGTGATGGACTATTCAAAGGTTATGAACCCCAAAAAAACTTTAGCCCGTGAGGTTAACAAACCGGTTGAACTGGCAAAATGCGCTTACTTTACCACAAACCGTATCGACCTGACGTTGCCGATCGAACGCGATTACTATGCAAACGATAGTTTTACAATTTTGATTTGTGTTGAGGGTAAGTGTACCGTTGGGAAAAAAGGTTGCAGACAGGAAACTTTCAATATGGGTGAAACCATTTTGATCCCTGCCTCGCTTAATAGCATAAGGATAGAACCAGAAACACCCCGGGTGAGCTTACTCGAAGTGTACATTCAATAATAATTTTTAACATGGTTATACACGATGCCCAGTTTATTGTAAGCAACACCAAAGTTGATAAATGCCCGAAGCCCGACAGGCCTGAATATGCTTTTATCGGGCGCAGCAACGTGGGGAAATCGTCATTGATAAACATGTTGACCGGGAGGAAAAAACTGGCCAAGATATCAGGCAAACCCGGAAAAACACGTTTGATCAACCATTTCTTGATAAATAATGAATGGTACCTGGTTGATTTACCGGGATATGGTTTTGCCAAAGTTTCGAAAACCGACAGGGGGAAATGGGAGGTCTTCATTCGTAAGTATTTGAGGTTAAGGGAAAATCTTTATTGTGTGTTCCTTTTGGTCGATTCGCGGCTGGAACCACAAGCTAACGACCTGGAGTTTATGCAATGGATGGGAATGAATTCAATTCCTTTTGTAATAGTGTTTACCAAAACCGACAAATTGAATAAAAGCGAGTTTGAAAACTTTATGGATGCCTATCGCAAAAGACTATCGGATGACTGGGAAGAACTGCCCTCGATGTTTGTCAGTTCGGCAGGTTCAGGCCTGGGCAGAGACGAAATTCTGAGATTTATTGAGGATGTGAACAAGAATCAATAATATGTGTATGTTGAATATTTAAAGTAATTTGCGGAATTTCTTTAACAAAATTGAAATCTTTCTTCTTTATGATTCTTTTAGAAATTCACTTTTTTTAAATTTGTAATACACGATATTTTCAATGAAAGCTAAAGAACCATTAATAAACTATATAAGTCAGAATATTGACTATCATATAAAGAATGGTGATTGTTTATATGTGCTGAGAGGCATTGAAGATAATAAATTCGATTTGATTATTACTTCTCCCCCATACAATGTTGGAAAATCATATGAAACCAAAACAAGTATTGAGAATTACCTTGAAACCCAAGAAGAAATAATAATTGAACTTATAAGAACATTGTCTGATAAGGGAAATTTATGTTGGCAAGTTGGTAATTATATTGACAAAGGCGAAGTTTTTCCTCTGGATATATTCTATTACCAAATATTCAAAAAATATGGATTAAAACTCCGAAATAGGATAATTTGGCATTTTGGACATGGACTCCATGCCAGTAATCGTTTTAGTGGACGATACGAAACAATTTTATGGTTCAGTAAAACAGATAAATACATTTTTAACCTTGACGATGTTAGGGTTCCTTCAAAATATCCTGGGAAGAGGCATTTTAAAGGGCCAAAAAAGGGATTACCTTCAGGCAATCCACTTGGGAAAAACCCAAGCGATATTTGGAAAATTGTTGTAAGGGATTGGGAAGCAGAATTATGGGATATTCCAAATGTAAAATCTAATCATCCTGAAAAAACAGAACATCCATGTCAATATCCGATTGAACTTGTCGAACGATGTGTACTAGCGTTAACAAATGAAAATAGTTGGGTTTTAGACCCATTTGCAGGAGTCGGTTCGACAATTATTGCATCAATAAAAAATAATAGGAATGTGATTGGCATAGAAAAAGATGAAAACTTTTGCAACATTGCTCGTAAGAGAATAAATGACTTTAATAATGGTAATCTTAATATCCGACCTATAAATAAGCCAATACATGTTCCAAATGGAAAAGAAAAAGTATCTCAAGTACCTTTGGAATGGAAAGAATTCGAGTTTACCAATAATAAAAAAACTTAAATATTTAAAATGAAAATTTCCCAAAAATATTCACATCTAAATGGTGAAGAATATCTTATTGTTCATCATGAAAAACTCTATAAAGAGATAATTGATACCATACAAAGCATTGATGCGAAATTGTTTATGACTAAGGTGAGCAAGGAAAAGACAATGACTGGAAAAATGCTCTATAGTCCGATTGAACTTAATAAAACATTTAATGAAAAGTTCAATAAACTTGGTTGGAATGAAAGCCGTTATCAGTATTACATTACAACTGATCAAAAGTTGCTTCCTGAATTAATCATGTTACCCTATGACCAACAAAAAGAATTTTTAATTTCTAAAGGTATTAATGAACCTATTTCTTCTTACAAACAAACAGATTTTGTTAAAGATCAAATAGCCGTTGAAGTTCAATTTGGCAAGTATGCGTTTGTAGCATTTGACTTATTTGTGAAACATTTGCTTTTTTATTCTGGTGGAGTTATTAATCTCGGCATTGAAGTTTTACCGACAAAAAAGATGCAATCTCAAATGAGTAGCGGCGTTGCATATTATGAAGGCGAGGTTTATAATGTTCTTCGACATGGTAGAAATAATCCACCAGTTCCATTATTAATTTTGGGTATAGAACCATAAAAATGAAATCTGAATCATGACTATGAGCATGAAACTAGTAATTATACAATTAATATGGTTATTCGAAAGAAAATCAACCAATAATTATTGATTACAAACGGGTATTTTTTATTTTTGTGCCGGAATCAACAAACAAAACTTCATAAGAATGCCACGAAAAGCACCGCTTAAAGTTTTCACAGGAACAGCCACTTCCTACCTGACAGAACTAATTTGCTCAAATTTAAACATCGAACTGGGAAAATCGTCATGCCCACGGTTTAGTGATGGTGAATTTGAGCCTTGTTTTGAAGAGACAATCAGGGGATCGTACGTATTCATAGTGCAATCGACATTCCCACCTTCCGACAACCTTTGGGAATTATTGCTTATGATTGACGCGGCAAAACGTGCATCGGCATACAAGGTAATTGCCGTTATCCCGTATTTTGGCTATGCACGGCAGGACAGGAAAGATAAACCACGGGTATCGATTGGTGCAAAACTAGCTGCCGATGTGCTTTCAAAGGCAGGTATCGACCGGATAATTACAGTTGATCTGCATGCCGATCAGATACAGGGCTTTTTCGATGCCCCTGTCGACCACCTTTACGCTTCATCATTATTTGTACCCTATATTAAAGAGATGAATTTGCCAAATGTTGTAATCGCTTCACCTGACGTGGGCGGTACAAAGCGTGCGAATACATATGCAAAACTGCTCGAAACCGACCTGGTTATTTGCCATAAAGCCCGTAGTAAGGCAAATGTAATTGGCGATATGACAGTGATTGGTGATGTTAAAGGGAAAGATGTAATTATTGTCGATGATATTATTGACACGGCCGGAACAATTACTACGGCAGCAAATCTCTTTATTGAAAAAGGCGCTACCAGTGTGCGGGCCTTTGCAACCCACCCGATCTTATCGGGGCCTGCCATTGAAAGAATTGAGAATTCTGCCCTTGAAGTCATCTATTTTACCGACACAATACCTTTGAAAAATCATTTAGAAAAAATTAAAACTATTTCAATTGCACCCTTGCTGGCCGATGTAATCGATAAAGTATATTATTACAAATCAATTAGTTCGTTTTACATCCAATAACCTGGTTTCTAAATTTACTATTCACAGTAAAAGGTTATAAGAAATTATTTCTGATTTCTGATTTTTGTGAAGATTATTATATCTTTGCAGCGCTAAAAAATTATTAACAAGTGTATGCGGTTTGTCCTGAAGTTTTTACATGAAGAACCAGGAAGGGCTGAGTACCACAATTTAAAAATTGATGAAAACATACGATGTTAACGGAAAGCTCAGAGAAGCTACCGGAAAAAAAGACTCTAAGAAACTAAGAAGTGAGAACAATGTGCCTTGCGTACTTTATGGACTTGAAAACCCAATTCATTTTTATGTTCCTAAAAACGATTTGCTGAAGTTGATTTTCACCCCCAGTGTTTACTTGATAAACCTGGACATCGATGGTGATAAACACCAGGCGATCATGCAGGACCTTCAGTTCGACCCTGTTACCGATGAAGTAATTCACATCGATTTTCTGAAAGTATACGACGACAAACTGGTAAAAGTCGATATTCCCGTAGTTACCAAAGGATTTGCCAAGGGGATACGCAAAGGGGGTAAACTTCAGGTAGAAATGCGCCGTTTGAAAATTTTGGCATTGCCAAAGGACCTTCCCGATGTAATTACAATTGATGTTTCTGATATTGATATTGGACAGTCGTTAAGGGTAGGCGATATCGATCTGGAAAATGTAACGATACTGAATCACAAGTCGGTACCTGTTATCCGAATAATGGTAACCAGGGCTGCAAGAGCTGCTTCGCAGTCTTCGGGCGATACCCATGCCGATGAAGACTCTTCCGAAAATTCAAAAGAAGAATAAAGGAGGCATAAAGGCTCCTTAAACTTTCAATTACACTGATGAAGTATTTAATTGTTGGTTTAGGAAATATTGGCGACGAATACAAAAATACACGCCACAACGTTGGCTTCAAAATATTGGACGCTCTGGCAGGGGCGTCCAATATTGTTTTTAATGTGAACAAACGCTACGGGGCTGTTGCTGAATATACTTACAAAGGACGAACCCTAATTCTTCTGAAACCTTCAACCTACGTTAATTTAAGTGGAAATGCCGTAAGGTACTGGATGCAAAAAGAAAAAATACCTCTTGAAAGAATCCTGGTACTGGTTGACGATATTGCACTTCCGTTTGGAACAATCCGTTTGAGGGGCAAAGGTGGTGATGCCGGCCATAACGGTTTGAAACACATTGCCGAAATTCTTGGAACAAATAATTATGCAAGAATGCGCTTTGGTATTGGCGATGATTTTATGAATGGACAACAGGTCAATTTTGTTTTAAGCCCCTGGTCAGAGGATGAAGAAAAAAAACTTAAAGAACGGTTTGAATTGGTCGTTCAGTTAATTCATTCGTTTGTAACAATTGGCTTAAACCGTACCATGAACTTTTTCAATAACAAATAATGACTTCAGGTGTTCGAATTGATAAGTGGTTATGGGCAGTCCGTATTTATAAAACGCGCAGTATAGCAACTGATGCATGCCGCAAAGGCCATGTCGTTGTATCAGATGTGGAAGTGAAACCCTCGCGCGAAGTAAGGATTGGTGATATTATTGAAGTAAAAAAAAATCCCGTAGTTTATCATTTCAGGGTTGTTGGCCTTACCGAAAACCGTGTAGGGGCTAAATTGGTCCCCGGTTACCTTGAGGATGTTACTCCAGCTGAAAACCTGAAAATCCTCGAAATGAAAAAATACATGCAATGGAGCGACCGGGATAAAGGAACCGGCCGGCCAACAAAAAAAGAACGCAGGGATATTGACGATTTTCTCGATTATTAGTTTTATATCTGGTTGGTTTTAAGTAAATTTGATTAAATTTTTAAACTCACAGCCATGAAATCTCTTTTGCTATTCATTGTTTTTGCCCTTATATCTTTTCAGGCTTTTTCACAGATAAACCCTGATGATTTTGAAAATTTTAAATCCCAAAACACCGATCTTTCCTTTGATGGTTTGAAAGTTCTATATCCGGGAGCATCCGATAGTTATTACAAGGGATACAGCAACACGCCATCGTTCAGCAATGTATTGTTCCTCGATTCGGTGTCCGAAAAATTTTCTCTTACCAAAGATGAACTTGAGTTGCTTAACCAGAACCATTTCTTTATAAGCGAACGATTAAGCTATGAAAATTTTGGAAGGGCGTTGCATACAATTTATGCAAACGACCTGCCCCTGTTTATTTCAACTGATGCCATACTGAATGCGCTTCACTGCTCATACGACAAGCTGCTGAAAAACCTTGAACAGCAGTTGATGGTTAATAACCTTGGGCAAGTGCTAGAAGAATTGTACAACAGTTACACCTCATTTGCAAAACAATACGAGGGTGAAGGTATTGATGAAAGCCTAAAGGATGTTGACCTGTACCTTTCGGTGGCCAATTCGCTAATTACCAACACCGAAAAGCTTCCGCGAATTGCTTCTCTTGATAGTTACACAACAGTGATGAATGCCATTAAGGCTGAAAAGAATGTTACGATCAGCCTGTTCTGTGGGCCGTCACGGTTGCGGGACCTCGATTTTTCACAATTCAAAGTACGTGGCCACTATGTGTATACCGATGAAGACCGCATTTGGGATCTCCCTTCACTTGAACCTTATTTCAGGACAATGATGTGGCTGGGTCGTATCGAACTTTTTTTAACGGCGCCTGCTGTTAATCCCTGGGAGGTTCCCTGGGGCAAGGAAGAAATCAGGCGAATGAACATTGATGCCATGTTGCTGAATATGTTGCTGAATGAATGTTCAAAAAAAGAATTGTTCCTTGTGAACGAAACCATTATAAATTACCTTGTTGGGTCAAGCGATAATGTTACCCCTGCTGAATTGACCGAATACCTGGCAGGCAAGGGAATAAGCAATGTTTCTGATTTGCTTAACGACCAGGTTTATGACAGTTATTATGGTGGTTTCTCATTAAATCCGGAATTTGAACAGAAAATAATGGGCGGCATGTATTTCTCCAATCCTTATGCGAATAAGCCCGATACGCTTCCCGTTTCGTTCAGGCTCTCTGGCCAGCGATACATTATCGATTCCGAGATTCTGGCCAATGTGGTTTACGACCGGATAATTTATAATGGAAAAAAAATTCACCGAGGGCTTCCAAACCCATTGGATGCCCTTTTTGCACTTGGCAACAGCGATGCCGGATATTTTCTTGAAGATGAAATTGAAGAATATCATTACGCGACAAACCTGGCAAACCTGCGTTATCTGGTCGAACATAAAGAAGAATCGTTTTGGGGTGAAAGCCTCTATAATTGCTGGCTTGGGGCAATCAGGGAACTTAACCCTGTTGAAGACGATGATTCTATGCCATTCTTCATGCGTACTTCGGCCTGGCATCAGCAAAAAATGAATACCCAACTTGCATCATGGGCACAACTCAGGCACGATAACCTTTTGTATGCAAAGCCATCATATACCGGAATGACAGGTTGTTCGTACCCCTGTTCCTATGTTGAACCATATCCTGATTTTTATGCTGCACTGGCAACTTTTGCCGACAATGCAGGGCAGTTTATATCAACACTGCCTATTAAAGGCTGGGATGCTCAAAAGATCATCGAATTCTTTCCGAATTTTGCCGAAGTTATGCGGAAACTCGAGGCGCTGGCCGTAAAGGAACTTAACGATGAACCTTTTTCCGATGATGAAAATAAATGGCTTGAATCATTTCTTATTGAAGGCGGTGGAAGTGGCGAACCACCTTATTCGGGTTGGTACAGTGAATTGTATTTAGACCCCTTTGATGTTGTTGAGTGGGAATATCCGGTAGTTGACCTTCATACCCAGCCTACCGATGAGTTTGGGGTCTATGTAGGTTATGTGTTTCATGCCGCAACCGGGAAAACGAACCTGGGTACTTTCATGATAAAAAAGCCCGGAACGCATCAGTATGTTGCTTATACCGGGGCATTCTCATCGTATTATGAAAAGATAACAGATAACTTTTTACGACTTACCGACCAGGACTGGACCCAATTAGTCAATGATAACAATGTACCCATAAGGCCTGAATGGACTGCTGCATACCTTGCCGATAAAAAAGGTTCCACTTCTGCCATTTGTCCCGAATTGCCTTTCACATATCTGGTTACTGATAACAATACACAATATTTAACCAGTTTATTGATTTTCCCAAATCCGGTAAGCACCTTTTTAACCATAAAGGGCACACCTGCCCCAAATGTAAACTTTACTGTTTATGACCTTACAGGTAAAGTTTGTTTAAAAGGCGAAACGGGGAGAAATACAACATTCGATTTTTCAAACCTGAAAAACGGCTTATATTTGTTGAAATTTGACCGGGCAGATATCCCGGCAGTAAAGATTATTAAACAGTAGTTTAAATGCTAGTTGCCAACGAAAAACGACAAACCAACATTTCGGAATACATTCTTTACATGTGGCAGGTTGAAGATATTATAAGGGCCTTTGGACTTGATATGGTTAAACTTCAAGAACATGTTATTTCGAAATATTCATCCCGCCAGGAGGAAGTGAGGAAGTGGTACAACAACCTTGTTTTGATGATGAAGAAGGAACAAAAACAACTTTCAGGCCATCTGCAATTCCTGGTAAACCTCACTGAAGAACTTAACCGTTTTCACCTATTGCTGATCCAAAAAAATACCGACCCCGAATACAGCCTGCTATACAGCAATATTAAGGCCGATATTCAGCATGTAAGAGAGAAATCGGGGCATAACCATCACGATGTAGAGGTTTCGTTAAATACCTTGTACATTATACTGATGTTAAAGCTAAAAAATCAGGAAATTTCGGAAGGGACACAACAGGCCGTTTGGAAATTCGGTAACCTGATGGGGCATTTATCAAAACTTTACAGGGCATATGAAACAGGCAGCCTTGAAATTGAATGAAACCCATTTTGTTCATTCATCAAGATAATTTCCTTATTTTTGTCGGGCTAAAGGGAAAAAATGACTGAGGAAAACTTTAACCATATTGTTTATTCAAGGAATGTTATCGAATTTGTGACGGTTGCTAAAGAATATTGCACTTATTTGGAATCCCATTCTGCTTATTCACGCTTCGGTTTTCTGAAAAAAGTCCAGTTAATTTTACCATTGTTATATGTTAAAATCAGCCTGGTGCCTGAAATGGGGGAAGATGAGTTTGAAGTACCTGAAAAATTTGTATCAGAGGTTGATTATACTTTCTTGCTAAATAAGTTGACTTCAAAATTGGGACAGTACGATAATTACCAGGAAGTTTTTGACCCTGGGATGCAGTTTAGTGAATCGGCACTTGATGCAAGCATTTCGGAGAATCTTTGTGATATTTACCAGGATTTAAAAGATTTCATTATGGCTTTCAGAATTGGCACCCTTGATATAATGACCGGGGCTTTATGGGAATGCTGTAATAATTTTAAGGTTTATTGGGGGCAAAAACTGGTTAATTGTTTACGAGCCGTTCATTCAGTTTTGTATGACGACAATTACGAAGACGATGAAGTTCCAATGATAAATGACGATATGTCTGAACAGGCCAACGATAACTGGGTGTCAAAACATTTTAACAATTTTACCGACAAGGAACAAGCTTTTGATGAAGATGTATAAAGAGACCATAACAAAAGAAGAAATGGAACAACTCCCTCTTCATTTTTTCGAAGGAGATATTGTAGTGGTAAAAACAAAAGATCAGGTTAAGGAAGCAGTAACTTATTTACAAGGGTTTTCTTATTTGGGTTTTGATACCGAAACGCGTCCTTCGTTTAAAAAAGGGCAGGTTAATCCGGTTGCACTTTTACAGCTATCAACTGCCGAGAGGGCCTTTCTTTTCAGGTTGAACCACAGGGATCTGCCACGTAAAGTTGCATCGTTGCTCGCCAATCCTGAAATTCTTAAAGTAGGCATTGCCATTCGGGATGATATCAAAACACTCCAGGTCAATAAGAGATTCAAACCTGCTGGTTTTGTTGACCTGCAGGATGTTGCAAAAGAAAAAGGAATTAACAATTTCAGCCTGAAAAAATTATCGGGTATTGTTTTGGGCATGCGCATTTTAAAAGCACAACAATTGTCGAACTGGGAAGCCGAGGAACTTACCGAAGCACAATTGCTTTATGCAGCTACCGATGCATGGGTTGCCTACAAAATTTATGAACGTTTCAGCAATGGTCACGATGAATGAAGTTCTGCCAAAAATTGTTCTTAAATCGGGGAAAGACCAATCATTAAAGCGTTTTCATCCCTGGGTATTTTCCGGAGCCATTAAAAAGATTTATGGCAGTGTAAACGAGGGAGATGTGGTGAAGGTCTTTTCTAACCAGGATGAATTTCTCGGGCTTGGACATTACCAGATCGGATCAATTGCTGTTCGGATATTTTCTTTTCATGACATTGAAGTTGATGAGACTTTTTGGAGGACGAAGCTGTTAAATGCTTTTCGTTTACGTCAATCGCTCGATTTGGCTGGCAACTCCGAAACAACGGCCTACAGGCTTGTGCATGCCGAAGGTGATGGATTACCCGGGCTTATTATCGATATCTATAATAAAACTGCCGTGATGCAGATGCATTCAATCGGCATGTACAATATTCGACATTTACTGGCAAAGCTTCTTGTTGAAATATTAGGCGATCGACTGGAGGCTGTTTTTGATAAAAGTTCAAAAACAATTCCTTTCAAAGCAGGTTTGGGCGCTGCCGATGAGTTTATACACGGGGAATCGGAACCAGGTATTGTCCTTGAATATGGAACCCGGTTTAAAGTTGACTGGGAAGAGGGGCAAAAAACAGGCTTCTTTATCGACCAGCGCGAAAACCGGTTATTGTTGCAGCAATATTCTAAAGATAGGGATGTATTGAATATGTTCTGTTACACTGGAGGCTTTTCATTTTATGCCCTTCGTGGCGGGGCCAGGCTGGTACATTCAGTCGATGCATCGGCAAAAGCTATCGATCTTACACGCGAAAACGTTGAAATGAATTTCCCTGGTGATTTACGCCACGAAGCATTTGTAGCCGATGCTTTTGAATATCTTAAAGATATCAAGAATAAATACGACCTGATTATACTCGACCCTCCTGCTTTTGCTAAACACCGCGATGCGCTGGGCCATGCACTGCAAGGGTACAAAAGAATTAATGCCAGGGCCTTTGAACAGATACGGCCGGGTGGTATAGTATTTACTTTCAGTTGTTCGCAGGTGGTATCAAAAGAAAAATTCAGGGAAGCTGTTTTTTCAGGCGCAGCCATTGCTGGCCGCGAAGTGCGTATTTTACATCAGCTTAATCAGCCACCCGACCACCCGGTGAGCATTTACCACCCCGAGGGCGAATACCTGAAAGGACTGGTTTTATACGTAGAATGAACAAACAAAGGCCCCTCTTTTCGAACCCCGGAATATATTAAAGGTGATTTTTTTAAAACATTGTTTTCGGTATTTGCAGTTTCATTGGCACTTCTTTTTCTGCAGGACGATTTTACTGAATTTATTTTTCCTCAGTTTTAGCAATTCGTTGACGAATTCGTATTTTTATCAACTTAACCAAATGCGCTTTTTAAATTGAATGAAAAATCGACATATATCCCTGGCAGAATCTTTAACTTTTCTTTCCTGTTTTTTGCGATAATTTCTGTTTTTATAGTTGTGTTTTTCGAACGCGGAGAAGTTGAATTATGGGCAAATTCATGGTCGAACAGGCTTTTGGATGTGTTTTTTTTACTAATAACAACTTTGGGCAGCGGTTGGTTTGCAGCAGGCATTTTGGTTGTATTTTTATTTACCGATTACAGGAAAGCCTTATTTGTTATTGCAACATTACTGTTTGTTGCCCTGTTTACCAATATCTTAAAACGGGTCATTTTTTTGCAGCACTACAGGCCTCTTTGGGATTTCTTTTATGCCGACTTGCACCGTTTGATTTACATGCTTCCGATTCGCTATATGTACTCCTTCCCGTCAGGGCATACGATGACAGCTTTTGCACTGGCAACGTTAATTTCGGCTTTTTATCGTGAGAGATGGTTTTCTATTGCTATGTTTGGCCTCTCGTTAATTGTAGGAATTTCAAGAGTATATCTTTTACAACACTATTTCATCGATGTTTTATGTGGAGCTGCACTGGGTTATCTTTCCTGTTGGCTGGGAATATTTGTCATAAATAAATTTTTTAATGAACAGATTTTGAAGTTCAAAAACCCTTCGTTATTGTCCAGTTTGAAAAGGCTTACCTTGAAACAAAAATAACCGTAGTATCTGAACTGAAAAGCTCACTTTCCGAAAAAATCACTTCATACAGGCAGGTATCGACCTCATTTATCTTTCTCAATCCCTTTTGAGTGGTAATAACAGTCACTCCCTTGTTGTTTTCTAAAAGAGGTGATATGTCAGCTTGTGTTTCTATCTTTTTAATTTTTCTCTTAATCTGAAAAGAATATGCGACATTAAATTTATCCCAGTAATACACGTTTTCAGAATTTTCAAGTAATTGTGCGCCTTTTATAACGGAACAATTGTTCAGCATTTCTGGAAAAACCCTGCCTGTAACCAGACTTAAAGAAACCATGCTCCCGATGCTTAATACAAGAACCGGCCAAAGAATCTTTCTACCAATAAATAGCAACGACAAGGCAAACCCGGCCGTAATTCCCCACAGTACGTATCCATAGGGTTTTATTGCTGTCAGGTATGCTTCATTCGTTCCTTCCATGTCGGGCATGAACAACATTCCCACAAACAATAGTGTAAAAATGATTACAGGTATGGCTTTGCCGAAATTGAATTTTTCGGATCGGGTTAAATAACGGGCAATGATTATTGCAAAAAAAGGATATGTTGGTACGGTGTAATTTGGAAGCCGGGTTTTCGAAAATAAAAAGAAAAGGGTAACAATACCTGCTGTGCATAAGGCGAAAAGCATAAAATCATCTTTTTTGAATCTCAGGTTGCTGATAATTGCCTGGAAAAGAAAAACGGAGAACGGGAAAAGACCGGCTATCAGATAAAGTATGGTGATAAGGAAAGAGCCGCCATTTCCTTCCATCGTGGCAGTAAAGCGGCTGAAATTGTGTTGTATAAAAAAGCTTTCAGTCCATAATCCCCCGGTTTTTATATGAGCCAGGATATACCAGGGAAGGGCAATCAACAAAACGATCATCAATCCCCAGAAAGGTATAAAAAACCGAATTGTTTCAAGGTTAAATTTCTTTTTACAAATAAGAAAGAATGATACACTCAGCGCAGGCAGTATAAGGGCAACCGGCCCTTTCGACAAAATACCAAAACCAACAGCGATATAAGCGAGTATAAGCGTTTTTCTATTCTTTTGAAAGTAACCGTCGAAAAAAAGAAAGTGCGAAGAAACGACAAAGAAAATCAGGTAGGGATCAGGAACGGCAAGGTGAAACTGGAGCCCCAGGTGAAACGAACCCCATAAAATCAGGGTGGTGATTAAGGCATTTTTATAAGTTGAATACTTTTGGCTGAATATAAAGGTGATGAGTATTGTTAATGCCCCCATAAGAGCGGAAAAGAATCTTGCTGCAAATGCATTTATTCCAAAAAGTTTATACGCGATCATCATAAAGTAATAATGAATGGGAGGTTTGTCCGTCCTCATTTCGTAATTGAAGGTTGGGATTATCCATTCACTGTTCTCTAACATTTCCCTGGCACATTCTGCATTTTTTGCTTCATCGTAAAAATACACGGGGTACGATCCGGCTCCGTTTAAATAAATTATAAATGACCATATGAACACTACAAATGGCAGGAACCTTTTAATAATTGTTGTTTGATTGGAATTCATGAGCTAAAAGGCCATATTTGTGAAATAGTATTCTAATTTTATACCAAATATACTCTATTATTAGAACGGAATGAAAAAAGTTAGTCTGGTAATTTGTGTTTATAACGAAGAAGAGAATATTCTTCCACTTGCTGAACAAATTGCCGGGGCCATGAAAGGATTCGAATTTGAGGCCATTTTTGTCGACGACGGCTCAACCGATTTAACACGACAGCGAGTTCGTGAAATTGGCGACAATCGATTTATCCTTGCCGAACTGAGAAAAAATTATGGCCAGAGCTCGGCAATCCAGGCCGGAATCGACCTTGCTGAAGGTGATTTTATTGTCACCCTTGATGGTGATTTGCAGAATGACCCTTCAGATATACCTTCAATGATTGATCTTGCCGAATCAGGGGGGTGGGATGTTGTTGCCGGGATACGGGCCAACCGAAAAGACGGGATGCTTCTGAGAAAGATGCCCAGCCGTATTGCCAACTCAATTATTCGTCGCACCACCGATGTAAAGATCAGGGACTATGGGTGCACTTTAAAGGTTTTCAGGAACGAAGTGGCCAAGAGTATTAAAATATACGGCGAGTTGCACCGGTTTATTCCCGTGCTTGTTGCCCTCGAAGGTGGCACAATAACACAAATGGAGGTAAAACATCATGCCCGCATTCATGGGAAATCAAAGTATGGTTTGAACCGTACCATGAAGGTGGTTAGTGATTTACTGGTGATGCTGTTTATAAAGCGATACCTTCAAAAACCGATGCACCTGTTCGGGGCCATGGGAGGTATCGGTATTATTTCAGGGGTGGCAATTTTCCTGTATTTATTTATTCTGAAGTTATTTCATTATGATATTTGGGGTAAACCCATCATGATACTTGGAATTTTACTTCTGCTTGGAGGCATTCAGTTAATAACCATCGGATTAATTGCCGAAATTCAAATGCGCACCTATTTCGAATCACAGGACAAAAAACCCTACCGGATTCGGAAAATCGAAAGGGTAGGGTAGTATTCACATCCACCGGATGCTATTTGATTTCATCCAGTATTTTAAGTGTTTTTTCGTAATCGGGTTCGGTTGCTATTTCAGGTACTATTTCAACCAAACGAACTGTTCCTTCTTTGTCAATTACAACCGTGCCCCTTGCCAGTAATGCCAGTTCCTTGATCAAAAAACCGTACTTGTTTCCAAATTCCCTTTCACGATGGTCCGATAAGGTGATAATATTTTCCAGCCCCTCAGCCAGGCAAAAGCGTTTTTGTGCAAAGGGTAAATCAAGCGATACGCTTAATACAGCGACATCTTTCAGGCTGCTGGCAACTTCGTTGAATTTCCTGTTTTGTTTCTGACATACACCTGTGTCGATTGACGGGTAAACGGCAATTACCACTGTTTTCCCTTTAAACTGGGATAAACTCACGGGTTCAAGTTTCTGATTTATCCCTGTAAATTCAGGGGCTTTATCGCCAACCTTTATTTCATTTCCGGTAAGTGTGACCGGGTTCCCGCCAAACGTTACCAATCCTGTTCTTTCACTCATAGTATTTTTATTTTTTTTGATTTTGTTAAAAAGACAAATAAAAAGGAGTTTTGTTCATTACCCGCCCGACTGTTTTGCCTTATATCCTTCGTTTATTAGAATATCTAATATCTTTTTTCGGAAATCACCCTGAATAAGTATTTCGCCGTCTTTAACGGTCCCACCAACCCCGCACTTGGTTTTTAGTAGTTTACCCAAGGCTTTTAAATCGTCATCAATGCCAATAAAACCAGTAACCAGTGTGACCGATTTCCCTTTTCGTTGTTTTTTGTCGAGCGTTACCCGCAGGTTTTGCTGTTTAGGAGGCAGTGTTTCGGCCTCCTCATTCTGTTCGTGTTGAAAGTTAAAATCGGGATTGGTTGAATAAACCACCCCAAGCCTTTCTTTCCAGTCGTTGCCCATCGTAATCTGTTTGATTCAAATATCAGTAAAATGTTTTTTAAAGATAAAAAACTAAATTATAACATGTTTCAAAAATAATTTTCATGATTGTAAATATCTTTAAGCCAGTTAAATTTTGAATGCCAAAAAACATTAAATTTGTTTGAATTCTTACCCGGATTCAAAAATAAACCTTAAAATTTTGCGATATGAGAACACGTTTCTTTATAACCATTGGGTCATTTATGATCCTTCTTTCATCATGCGTTTCATTTGGTGGTGACTATAACAATGCAAACCTGGGAGGAAGTACCGATCTTGATGTCAATCAGGTGGGTTACAAGTATTACGGAGCTTTATCCATTGACGGCAGTTATGTAAATTCAAATACAAAGGCTACAGTCATTAGTAATGAAGGCGGAATAATTGAAGTAGAGGTCACAGGAACTATTCCTGAGGAATTGCGTGAGCTTGTAACATCATCTCCCTATGTTGGAGAAGATGGTGAAGTAACTTTAAGCGGAAAATTTAAAAACAGTACCGAAGGGGTAGTATATATTAATGCCGATGGGGAAAAGACAATATTGGTAAAATATAATTGTGAGGTGGGCGATAAATGGTCGTATACGACCAAAGGAGGGAAAGTTCTTGAACGCGAGGTGATCTCAAAATCAACTGAAGATGACTTTTTATGGAGCGGTATGTTAATAAAAGTGATTGAAATTGAGCAAAACCTTCCTTACCCGGGTTTCAGTAAAACCATTTACAGGGCCAACCACAAGTGGGGCATGGTTAATATTGATGTTTATCTTGAAGATGGATCAAAAGTGTCGATGTACTTTTAGAAAATCCGAAAATTGAAGGTGAGAGTATACAATTCCTCTTTCCTTTTTGGTTTAAGAATATTTGCTTGTTTCTGATGAATGCGGGTACATTGAGATTATTCTTTTTTGTTTATTTTGAAAAAAATCAGACTGGCTTTAATTTGAATTACTAGCTTTTGATTTTATTTTAGTTGATTCCGCTATTTTATAATATACTTTTTTATAAACAAACGTTCTGATCAATGAAGGAAATACTGGTTTTTTTCAGGCACCTTTCAGAATGGCTGCATTTCACAGTATTTGAATATAATTTGATATACATCGACTTATGGTCGTTTGTTCATGTTTTAGCGGGCGCTATAGTGTTTGCGTCGCTTTCTACTTTGAAATGGAAAAAACGATGGCTTTGGCTGCTGTTTTTCCTGTCGGCATTTGAAATAGTTGAAGCAACTCTTTTTATCTCCCTTTTACGTCTGTTTCAGCCTGAAAAGATACCTGATGTCTTTATGGATATCATTTTAGGTATGGGAGGCGGAAATGTTATGTATCTGCTTTTCGAAAAAATACCGTTAAAAAGAGCGTTTCGTAATTGGGTTGTAATGTTAGTCAGCACTGTTACAATCGCGTTCTTCTGGACTGGTTATTACGGTTACGAATTCAGTTTAAATGATTTGAACGGCCGGTTTTTGAAATTGATAACCTTTCTGTTCTGGACCTTGACAGGTGTACTCATTCTGCTTTTATATCGTTTTTTAAAGATGAAATCTGAAAAAGAGATATATGTAATGGGAACGCTCTATGTTATTTTTTATCTTTTTCTGTTGCTGATAAATTTAATAACTCATCGGTTTCTGAATATTGAAGAAATTTCAAGGGGAAATTCATTTTATCTGTTTGGCTTTTTTCAGCTTAACCCTTCTCTGATCTTTTTTTACATAACCGGCCCCTGGATTCTTATAATGTTCGATAACTGGCT
>JAFGEV010000322.1 GCA_016931385.1 Prolixibacteraceae bacterium | reverse complement strand
GTGAATAATAAAAACTCATTTACACACGAACATTGTACTTTTTTAATCAGCAAATTTTAATTTTGCTTTTTCAACACAGGGACAAAAAACAATTTTTAAAATAAATTCATTCGGACCATAATGAAAGAAGTAACCATATACGATATCGCCTCAGAATTAAAGGTTTCGCCGGCAACTGTAAGCAGGGGATTGAAGAACCATCCTTCGATCAGTGAAAAGATGAAGAAAAAGATACGGCAAAAGGCCGAAGACATGGGCTACCGTACCAATACGTTTGCCAGCAACCTGAGGACAAAAAGAACGCAAACACTCGGCGTAATCGTACCCAGGCTCGACAGCAACTTTATGTCGACCGTGTTAGCTGGCATTGAAAAAATTGCAAGCGAATGCGGATACAACCTGATTATCACCCAATCCTTCGAATCGGCAATAAAAGAAAAAAACAATGCTTTAACCTTATACAACAGCCGTGTCGATGGCTTAATCGTGTCGCTTGCTTCTGATACAACCGGTATGAATCATTTTGCCCCGTTTATCGAGAAAAAAATCCCGCTGTTGTTTTTCGACCGTGTAAGCGATTGCATGGACTGCGTAAATATTGTCATCGACAACCTGCAAATGGGATACGAAATTACAAACCATTTAATAGAACAGGGATGTAAAAAAATTATGCATGTCAGGGGAAATCAAAACCGAAATGTTTACGCCGAACGTTTCGCGGGCTATAAGAAAGCACTTGAAGCCAACAAAATCCCTTTTGATCCCGATCTGGTGATCGAAACCGATTTAAGCATTGAAAGCGGCTTTGATGTTGCAAAGAAAATTTCAGCAATGAAAGAGAAACCCGATGGTATATTCCTTGCCAATGATGCCTGTGCATCGGGATGTATTAAACAACTTAAAATTGAGGGAATAAAAATACCTGAAGAAATTGCTGTTTCGGGCTTTAATAACGACCCTATAAGCCAGCTTATTGAACCAAACCTCACAACCATAAACTACCAGGGATATGAAATGGGGGAAATGGTTGCCAAGCTAATGATTAACCACCTGAACGGGAACTCCCCCCTCTCGTTAACCAACAAAATTGTATTAAGGGCCGAACTGATTGTCAGGGGTTCAACACTCAGGAAAAATCTCTAATTACAAAAACCCTATATTATTTATCAAATCCTTTTTGCAATCGGTTGTCATCCCTTCAACTTCATTTCCTATAATGTCTCAAATTAAAGAATTCAGGATTCATGAATAAAAATGTTATTGCCCATAAAAAATTCTGTTACTTTTGCCACCCAAAATAATTACATCATGCAAACCTGGTACGAATGCAAAGTGCGCTACCTGAAAATAGATCAGGGAGGATACGAAAGAAAAGTGAACGACAATTACCTTATCGACGCGGTTTCGTATACCGACGCCGAGAGCCGGATATTTAAGCAAATGGCAGAAATTACACGCGGCGAGTTCGAGGTGATGAACATTAAGAAATCGAACATTTCCGAGGTAATTGCCAACGATGGCGAGTGGTATTACAAGGCCAGGATCAGCCTGATCACCATCGATGATGAAGGGGGCAAAGAAAAAAAGGTAAACAACTATATCCTTATCATGGCCAACGACCTGAACGATGCTCTAAAAAAACTCGAGGAAGGTTTATCATACATGATGGTTCCTTATGTCACAGTAAGCATTCAGCTTAGCACCATTGCCGAAGTTTTCCCGTATTTCGAAGAAAAAGAAAAAATTCAACCCGGTTTCAGCGAGGGGGAAGAATAAGGTTTATCAATTTTATTCAAAGATGCCCTGCTAACGTGCGTTTCTTTCTCTTGATCAATAATTATGGTCTGGCAGACTGTGGCTGTCTTAAAAGCAATGTTCATAAATAGGTTACTTACAGATTGAAAGCAGGCCTGTATGGTTTTTTCATTTCACCCCGGGGCAATACTTCGGCTAAGCTCAGCAACCTTATCTTGTGAAACTTATATGACCTAAAATATTACGGGCTGAAGGTCTATCTTAATTAACTCAAAATAAAAAAAGAGACTACCTTTTAAGACAGTCCCTTTCTGATTTCGAAGCAAATGATATTGGCTCCATTGAAGATTTTATCGATGTTAAAGCCTCCACAGTTCATCATCGGTCATCCAATCCTCTATTACTAACTCTTCTTCACCAACAACTGTGGAGTCAAAGTCGAACTCATTTTCAGGTGCAATCCCCCATAAAGCATCGTTGGTCATCCAATCTTCAATAACTAATTCTTCTTCTGCTTCGGTATAAATACTGTTTGATGCTGAAGCATCGGAACTAACTGTGGTTGCAGCAAAATTGTTGCTCCCAAAAAACTGTAATGAAAAAATCGCGGCGGTTACAAAAAGAATAAATTGTGTTTTCATGACTATAATTTTTTAAATTTTTACTCTGTTATAAATTTTGTTTTCACCCAATATGACTGCTAGTTTCAAGAAAAGTTACACCTGTTTTTTCTATAAAACGTTAACAAAGGATAAGCATGGATAAACTGATGAATACGATCGGTGAATGGAGAATTTTTTTTCTTTTATCTTTGCACCGCAAAAATAATTTCAATGGTTTCTGTAGAACAGGTTTATCTAAATTTTGGCGGGTTTGAACTTTTCAAAGGGATATCGTTTATTGTTAATCCCCGCGACCGTATTGGCCTTACAGGGAAAAACGGTGCGGGAAAAACCACGCTGCTGAAAATGCTGGCCGGAATGCAGGCACCCTCTGAAGGTTCTGTAGTAATGCCTAAAGACACCAGACTGGGCTACCTGCCACAAACCATGAACCTCTTCAATTCCAGGACTGTGATTAAAGAGGCTGAAAAGGCATTTGACCACTTGCTGTCCATTGAAAAAAAAATTGAAAAACTAAATAACCAACTGGCTTCACGTACCGATTACGAATCGGGCGAATACCATGAATTAATACAGAAATCGACCGACCTTACTGATCATTTCAACATGATGGGCGGCCACAGTTTTCATGCCAATATAGAACAAACCCTCATTGGACTTGGCTTTAAGCGCTCTGACTTTCAACGATCGACTGCCGAATTCAGCGGGGGCTGGCGAATGCGCATTGAACTGGCCAAGCTGTTGTTGCAAAAACCTGACCTACTGCTGCTCGACGAACCTACCAACCATCTTGACATAGAATCGATACAATGGCTTGAAGAATTCCTTAAAAATTATGCAGGCGCCATTATCCTGGTTTCGCACGACAAAGCTTTTCTCGATAATGTTACCATACGGACAATTGAAATATCGCTTGGGAAAATTTACGACTACAAAACCAATTACTCTCAATTTTTACAATTAAGGAAGGAACGAAGGGATCAACAACTGGCTGCATACAGGAACCAGCAAAAATTGATTGAGGACACCGAGGAGTTCATCGAACGTTTTCGTTACAAGGCAACAAAAGCTGTTCAGGTGCAATCCAGGATCAAACAACTCGAAAAGATCGACCGTATTGAAGTAGACGAAGAAGACACACGCCACCTGAACATCCGCTTCCCTGATGCGCCCCGCTCGGGAAAGCTGGTTGCCGAAATCAGAAACCTGAGCAAATCATACGGAAAACTGGAAGTACTCAGGAACATAGACCTTACCATTGAACAGGGAGAGAAAATTGCCTTCGTGGGTAAAAACGGCGAAGGAAAAACCACTCTGGCAAGGGTGATTTTAAAAGAGCTTGACTATACTGGGCAAATGAAAATTGGCCATAACGTGAAAATCGGGTATTTTGCCCAGAACCAGGCCGACCTGCTCAATGGCGAAATCAGCGTACTTGATACCATCGATAAAGTAGCGGTTGGTGAAATCCGCACAAAAATAAGGGACATACTTGGCGCCTTCATGTTCTCGGGCGAAGACGTTGATAAAAAGGTTAAAGTGCTTTCGGGAGGTGAACGTACAAGGCTTGCAATGATAAGGCTCATGCTGGAGCCCTATAATTTCCTGGTACTCGACGAACCTACCAACCATCTTGACATGCGCTCAAAAGAAATATTAAAGCAAGCGCTTGTAAAGTTTACAGGCACCGTACTGGTTGTTTCGCACGACAGGGAATTCCTCGACGGACTGGTTGAGTGTGTGTATGAATTCAGCGACAAAAAAATCAAACAGCACCTTGGGGGAATTTACGATTTCATCCAGAAAAAGAAAATTGAATCGCTCAGCGAACTCGAAAAAAACAATAAAAAAACAACCGTTAAAGAATCAAACGCCGTTACTGAGGTCCAAGCGGGCGAATTAAGCTTTGAAGAAAAAAAAGAGATCAACAAACAGATAAAGCGTTTAGAATTACTGGTTGAAGAACGTGAAAAGAAAATTGCAGGCCTTGATGCTGAAATTGCCCAAATGGAAGAAAAACTGGCAAACCCCGACGGCACTGACGAAAAACTCTTTTCTGATTACGACAAAGCAAAACGCCTGCATGACCAAACCATGTATGAATGGGAACTTTCGGTTGAAGAACTTGAAAAATGGAAAATACAGAAAACATGGTAAAAGC
>JAFGEV010000321.1 GCA_016931385.1 Prolixibacteraceae bacterium | reverse complement strand
ATTCTTTCAATAATATCGTTGGTGAGCTATGTCTTAACAAAGGTTGCAGTTACAGTTTATGCTGGGGGCCTGGTTTTTAAAACTGTATTTGGCATTGAAGAAATGTGGGGGATCGATTTCTTCTGGATCTCGGCTATTGGATTGGTCTTAATCACTGCAATATACACCGTTATTGGCGGGATGAAGTCGGTACTTTATACTTCGGTATTGCAAACTCCCATTTTGTTGCTCGGATCATTAATAATACTTGTGCTTGGGCTTAAAGCTGTTGGTGGCTGGGATGAAGTGCTGCGGATTACAAGCGCTGTGCCTGTGAATGAGCATGGCGATTCGATGGTAAACCTTATCCGCAGCAACCGCGATGCAGACTTTCCATGGCTTGGCGTTTTGCTTGGATCTTCAATTATCGGTTTCTGGTACTGGTGTACCGACCAGTTTATTGTTCAGCGTGTCCTTTCAGGGAAAAATGAAAAGGAAGCACGTCGTGGGACAATCTTCGGCGCTTACCTGAAACTTACCCCGGTGTTTTTATTTATGATCCCCGGTATGATTGCTTTTGCCATGGCTCAGAAAGGTGTTGTATTAAATGGTGAAGTGTTTACACTACCTGAAGCCGATGCGGCATTCCCTTCGCTTGTGGCTAAACTGTTACCGGCAGGTGTTAAAGGTTTGGTTGTTTGTGGTATACTGGCTGCTCTTATGAGTTCATTGGCTTCGCTCTTCAATTCTTCTTCAATGTTGTTTACAATCGATTTTTATAAAAAGTATAAACCCCAGGCAAGCGAGGAAACCCTTGTGAGGGTTGGCCGTATTGCAACGGTTGTTGTAGTGTTGCTGGGGATTTTGTGGATACCCGTGATGCGAAGTATCGGCGATGTATTATATGCATATTTGCAGGACGTACAATCTGTCCTGTCACCAGGTATCGCTGCTGCATTCCTTTTAGGGGTTATTTCAACCAGGCCAACACCTAAAGGTGGCATGTGGGGGATAATTACCGGTTTTGTTATAGGCATTGTAAGGCTCGGGGCAAAAGTGTTATACTCTACCCTGGCTAAGGCCGACGGTTTTGCCGATGTGAAATTATGGGCTTCCGAAATGGGCATAAACAATCCTTTCTATAACCTGTTCTATGATGTCAACTGGCTTTTCTTCAGTGGCGGAATGCTTGTTGTAAGCATACTAGTGATTGTTGTAGTAAGCCGTTTTACCAAAGCTGCACCTGCAGCCCAGATCGAGGGACTGACTTTCAAGTCGGTAACACCGGCCCAAAAGGCAGTAACAAGGGCAAGCTGGAATGGCTGGGATGTGTTCCATACAATGATTATCATTGTAATTACCGTAGTGTTCTATATTTATTTCTGGTAACTTCGACAGGCTCTGTTAACTTTCGACAGGCTTCACTTTGACAAGTTCAGGGGGCTGAGGGAAAGAATGGCAAAGAAGGTGATCAACGCTGGTTGAGTTTATCGAAGCCAGTTCTGGTTTTTATGATTGAATTGCACCGGCAGTTATGCCAAAAAATATTATAAATGGGCGTTTGCCCAATGAATGGTTTAAATAGTTATTGATTAAAGTAAAATTAAAAGGATATGATTAGTTCTCAGAAAAAAACAGTATGGTTTATTACGGGTAGCCAGCATTTGTATGGCCCCGCTACTTTAAAACAAGTCGACGAAGATTCGGCAATCATTGTTCAGGGGTTAAATAACTCAGGCAAATTACCTGTTGATGTGGTTTTTAAACCGGTTGTAAAAACCCCCGATGAAATTCTTGATGTTTGTATAAAAGCAGGTTCCGATACTGATTGTATAGGCGTAATTACCTGGATGCATACTTTTTCTCCGGCAAAAATGTGGATCGCCGGCTTGAAAGCTTTGCAAAAACCTTGCCTGCACCTTCATACACAGTTCAACCGTGATCTGCCCTGGAGTGAGATCGATATGGACTACATGAACCTGCACCAAAGTGCTCATGGAGGCCGTGAATATGGCTTTATTAATACCCGTTTGCGAAAAAACCGCAAGGTTGTTGTTGGCCACTGGAAAGATGAAAAAGTACAGGAACAGATTGCTGTTTGGTGCCGCACAGCAATTGGCTGGAACGAATCACAAGGCCTGAAAGTTGCACGCTTTGGCGATAACATGCGCGAAGTCGCCGTTACAGAGGGCGATAAGGTTGAAGCTCAGATAAAATTTGGCTGGCAGGTTGCTGCATATGGAGTTGGCGACCTTGTAGCATATGTCGATAAAGTAACTGACGACGAAGTGACTGCCCTTTACAAAGAATATGAACAACTGTACGATGTTGCCGGCAATTGCAAGCCCGGTGGCGAGTATCACGAAAATGTACTGATACAGGCCCGTTATGAAATTGCCATGAAACGTTTTATGGAAGATGGCGGTTTTGGGGCATTTACTACAAACTTCGAAAACCTTACAGGTTTAAGCCAGTTGCCTGGATTAGCCTCGCAGCGTTTGATGGCTGCCGGTTATGGTTTTGGCGCCGAAGGCGACTGGAAGCAGGCTGCCATGCTGCGCATTATTAAAAAGATGTCGGAAGGGATCAAAGGCGGAAGTTCATTCATGGAAGATTATACCTATCACCTCGATCCGGCAAATGAAGGCGTACTTGGGGCACACATGTTGGAAATATGCCCATCGATAGCCGCTAAAAAACCCAGGCTTGAAGTACATCCTCTGGGAATTGGTGGAAAAGACGCACCTGCAAGGTTGGTATTCGAAAGTGAAACTGGCGATGCCATGAACGTGACCCTTATTGATATGGGTAACCGTTTCAGACTGATCGTTAATACTCTTGATGTGATTGAACCCCTGGCAGCGTTGCCAAAACTGCCTGTAGCTTCGGCATTCTGGAAAACCCACCCAAATCTGGCCGACGGAGCTGCTGCCTGGATTTATGCAGGTGGAACACACCATTCTGTATTTACACTTGCGCTTACACCTGATTATATCGAAAACCTTGCCGAAATGGCCGATGTTGAATTTGTTATTATCGATAAAAATACCAACGTTACTCAATTCAAAAAAGAATTACGCTGGAATGAAATTTATTATATGCTTAACGGCAGTTTAAAAGCATAATGTAATTTGAAATCATGCTTGAAAAACTAAAAGAAGAGGTTTATAAAGCAAATATCGACCTGGTTAAACATGGCCTGGTAATATTCACCTGGGGCAATGCAAGTGCCATTGACAGAGATAGTGGTTTTTTTGTGATCAAACCAAGTGGGGTCGATTACGATGTAATGAAACCTTCGGATATGGTGGTTTGCGACATGGAGGGCATCGTGGTCGAAGGCAGCTTAAAACCTTCTTCCGATATGCCAACACACCTTTATTTATATAAACATTTTTCTGAAATCGGGGGAGTGGTACATACACACTCAACCCATGCCACATCGTGGGCGCAGGCCGGTAAGGAAATCCCGAATATTGGGACTACCCATGCCGACTATTTTGCCAAAGGCATACCCTGTACTCGTCAGATGGATGAAAATGAGGTTTTTGGTGAATACGAGAGGGATACAGGGAAAGTGATTGTTGAACGTTTTGAAGGATTAAATCCTATGGAGATACCCGGGGTACTGGTTCAGAATCACGGGCCATTTTCCTGGGGTAGCGATGTTCATAATGCCGTTCATAATGCTGTGGTGATGGAACAGGTTGCAAAAATGGCAACCCTTTCATTTTTAATCAACCCCGATTTGAAAATGAACCCGCTATTAATAAAAAAGCATTATGAGCGTAAGCATGGTAAAAATGCCTATTATGGGCAATAATCACCCCCCGGCCCCGCCAGTTGGCGGGGGAGTTATAAAATTCATACTTGATTTGGCGAGTTTTTTGAAAAATATGAAATTATAAAGATTGAACCATCAAAATTTGCAGATACCTTTAGTCCCCCTTTAGGGGGATTTAGGGGGTGTTAATTATATATTATGAAATACGTTATAGGATTAGATTACGGTACCGATTCTTGCAGGGCATTGGTTGTTGATGCTGCAAATGGGGAAGAAGTCGCTACCTCGGTAAAATATTATCCCCGTTGGATGAAAGGCAGTTATTGCAATCCTGCAGCAAACCAGTACCGCCAGCACCCGCTTGATTATCTCGAAGTAATGGAGGCATCAATTACAGAGGCCTTATCGAAATGCGATAAATCGGTAGCTGAGAATGTTGTTGGGATTTCATTCGATACAACCGGCAGCACACCTGCCCTGACTGATAAGAAAGGAACTCCTTTAGCTATGTTGCCTGAATATGCCGAAAACCCGAATGCCATGTTCGTGCTTTGGAAGGATCATACAGCAGTAAAAGAAGCTGATGAAATAAACGAACTTGCACGTAAGTGGGAAACCGATTATACCAAATACGAGGGTGGCATTTATTCTTCGGAATGGGTATGGGCCAAAATGCTCCATATTCTTCGGGAGGAACCTTCATTGAAAGAAAAGGCCGTTTCGTGGGTCGAATATTGCGACTGGCTTCCGGCTGTGCTGACCGGAAAAACAGGCAATCATGAAATAAAACGGAGCCGTTGCGCAGCAGGTCATAAAGCTTTGTGGCACCCCGACTGGGGCGGACTTCCCCCAGAAGAATTCCTTACAGCCCTGGGTCCTGAACTGGCCGGTTTCCGTGAAAACCTTTTTACCGAGACATATACCAGCGATGTGCCTTTTGGTACCCTTACTCCTGAATGGGCAAGAAAACTGGGACTTTCAACAACTGTTGTTGTTGGTGTAAGCGCTTTTGACGCACATATGGGAGCTGTAGGCGCCGAGATTGGGTTAAATACTCTTGTAAGGATTATGGGCACATCAACCTGTGATATTATCGTAGCCGATGAACACGAAGTTGGTGATAAGCTGATTCCGGGTATTTGCGGTCAGGTTGATGGCTCGGTTATCCCTGGAATGGTTGGTCTGGAAGCAGGGCAATCGGCTTTTGGCGATGTGTATGCCTGGTTTAAGAATGTGCTGGCATGGCCGTTGCTATTCCTCGATGATGAAGAAAAAGTAAAGGCAATTGAAGATAAAATTATTCCGGCTTTGTCAGAGGAAGCTATGAAAATTCCTGTTGAGGAATCGACCATTGTTGCTACCGACTGGCTTAACGGACGCAGGACACCCGATGCAAACCAGAACCTGAAAGGAACAATCACCGGCCTTAACCTGGGTTCGACAGCTCCACGAATTTTCCGTGCTTTGGTTGAAGCCACGGCTTTTGGTTCAAAAGCCATTGTTGACCGGTTTGTCGAAAATGGCGTAAAAGTCGATTCGGTTGTCGCGATTGGTGGTGTTGCTAAAAAGTCGGATTTCGTGATGCAAACATTGGCTGATGTTATGGGTATGCCAATAAAGGTGGCCCGTTCGGAACAGAGTGTTGCGCTTGGGGCAGCCATGTTTGCAGCCGTTGTCGCTGGCGTATACAAAACGACCGGAGAAGCTCAGAAAGCAATGGGGCAGGGATTTGAAAAGGAATACCATCCAATAAAGGAAAATGTTGTGAAATACACCGAACTTTACAGGAAGTATCTGAAACTTGGAAATATTTAATGCTGACAAATAATCATTTTTTTCGGAACAATAAACTAATCTGATATATTATGAAAACTTACTTTCTATCTTTTTTCTTACTTGTAGCTACATTGTCGTGGCTTAACGCTCAAAACACGCTCTATTTGCACCTTGACGAAGAAGGGGCAAAAATCAACAAAGAAATATACGGCCATTTTTCAGAACATCTGGGAACATGCATTTACGAAGGTATTTATGTTGGCGAAGATTCCGACATACCGAATATTGACGGTTACCGTACCGATGTAGTCGAAGCCTTGAAAGAAATGAAGGTTGCCGTTCTGCGTTGGCCAGGAGGTTGCTTTGCCGATACTTATCACTGGAAAGATGGCATTGGTCCCAAGGAAGAGAGGCCCTCGATTGTAAATGTTCATTGGGGTGGTGTTACCGAAGATAATAGCTTCGGGACTCACGAGTTCCTGAATTTTTGCGAACTAATCGGAACTGAACCCTACCTGAGCATAAATGTTGGATCGGGAACTGTTCGCGAAGCTGCTGAGTGGGTTGAATATGTTACCTCGTCGAATGAAAGCCCCATGACAGAATTGCGAAAGAAGAACGGACGTGAAGATCCTTGGGATGTAAAATTCTGGGGCATTGGAAACGAAACCTGGGGTTGTGGAGGAGATATGCGCCCGGAATATTATGCAGATGTTTACCGCCAGTTTGCAGGTTATGTAAGAGGAAGAGGCTTTCAGAAAATAGCTGTTGGGCCTTCGGGAAGCGATTATAACTGGACAGAGAAATTTATGCAGGGTATGAGTGGAAAAACCCATCTGGCACAGGGTTTATCGCTTCATTATTACACACTGCCAACCGGCAACTGGGGAGCTAAAGGTTCTTCGACCGATTTTGGTGAAGAAATGTATTTCAAAACAATCAGGAATACATTGAATGTTGAAGAGTACATTGTAAATCATATTAAGATCATGGATCAGTACGACAGGCGCAAACAAATCATGCTTGCTGTTGATGAATGGGGTACATGGTACGACCCGCTTCCTGGTTCGAACCCCGGTTTCCTTCAGCAGCAAAACTCGATGCGCGATGCTATGGTTGCCGGTTCAAACCTGAATATTTTTAATAACCATGCCGACAGGGTGTCCATGGCAAACATTGCACAGATTGTCAACGTTCTTCAATCAGTTATCCTGACGAAAAAAGAGCAGATGGTTTTGACGCCAACTTATTATATTTTCAAGATGTACAATGTTCACCAGGATGCACAGTTGGTTCCTTCGAGCATTGCCAGCGAAAAATATACTTATGAAGGAGAATCGATACCTGCAATAAATGCTTCTTCGTCAATTAAAGATGGTGTGTTGAGTATAACTCTTTGTAACCTTAATCCAAACAAATCTGTTTCTATCGACTGTAATTTCCCTGGAGGCGAATTTAAATCGGCTACAGGAAAAATCGTAACTTCAGAAAATATTAACGATTATAACGATTTTGGGCAGAACGAAAAAGTAACCATGAGCGATTTCAAAGTTGGAAAACCTTCAAAAGGAAAATTAAATGTAGAAATTCCGGCTCATTCGGTTGTACTTGTTCAGCTAATGCCATAATTGTAATAAAGAAACGAATTAAATATTTGCATTATGAAAAGATTAACTTATTTAATATTAATCCCTCTTTCGTTGTTGTTATCGACAGGCTGCCAAAAGGCATCTGTTTTTACCTCTTCGGTTGATGCTATCAAGGCAGAAGATTTTCAACAGGAAATTGACGGGAAGAAAACCGATTTGTATACCCTTACCAATGAAAACGGGATGGGAATGAAAGTGACCAATTTCGGAGCAAGGGTTGTTGCCCTTTGTGTACCCGATAAAGAAGGAAATCCGGTTGATGTTGTATTGGGTTATAATACCTTGCAGGAATATCTTGATTATCCTGAAAATTTCCTGGGAGCAGCAATAGGACGTTACGGAAACCGTATTGGCAAGGGCACTTTCGAGTTGAATGGTGAGATTTACCAGTTGGCAAAAAACGATGGGCCCAACCATCTGCACGGAGGTCCTAAAGGTTATTTCGATGTGGTATGGAATGCTAAAAAGATCAGTCCCTCAAAAATTGAATTTACTTACCAGTCGCCCGATGGTGAAGAAGGATACCCAGGCACGCTTGATATTACCATGACTTACGAATTGACCCCCGATAACGAATTCAGGATTGAATATTCGGCAACAACCGATAAACCTACTGTGTGCAATTTAACGCACCACTCCTATTTCAATTTATCGGGTGAGGGAGCTGAAACCATTAACGACCATTTGTTAATGATCGATGCCGATTTTATTACCCCTGTCGATTCAACCCTTATACCAACAGGAGAACTTGAATCGGTATTCGACACCCCGATGGATTTTACAATTGCAACACCTATTGGCGACAGGGTCAACGACGAATATTATCAGCTTGCCTTTGGTGGAGGTTACGATCATAACTGGATTATTAACAAACATGGAGGAGAGGTTGAATATGCAGCTAAGCTTAAATCACCAGTTTCCGGAATAGTGATGGAAGTGATTACCGACCAGCCGGGAATTCAGTTTTATGGCGGTAATTTTATTGATGGCACTGCGATTGGCAAATCAGGTAAGGCTTATGTTTACAGAAGCGCATTATGCCTCGAGACACAACATTTTCCCGATTCGCCTAACAAACCCGACTTCCCGTCAACAACCTTATTGCCCGGAGAAAAATATTCACACGTGTGTAAATATAAATTTTCTGTTGAAGAATAGAATCACAATCATTCTTTTTATATAGGGGGATTTTCAAAATTATTTTTGAAGTTCCCCCTGTTTTTTTGAAAATAATTATTTGTACGCTTTTCAAATTCAATTTTCCACCTGATAATGCACTGGAAGTTTCAACTTTGAATCGGATTTTTCTTTTTCTCATTTCGGGTAAATGAATTAGGTTAAAAAGAATGTTTAGCAAAAAAATGGCTGAATGTCAGTATGTTTAGGTGTATTTTGGCTAAAAAAAGTTAGTTAGGTAAATTATCGAAAGGAAATGAGGTTGTCTGAAAAGACAGCCTTTTTTTTATCCTGTTTTTTTCAAACGCTGGTCCGAAGGCGATTCCTTGAAATACTTTTTGAATATACGGCTAAAGTATTTGGGATCGTTAAAACCTATGGTGTAAGCAATTTCGCTTATCTGAAGGTTTTCATTCTTCAACAGCTCAACTGCTTTTTTAAGCCTGTAAACATTTATGAAATCATTTGCTGACAAATCGGTTATGGCTTTCAGTTTTTTATAAAGCTGGCTGCGGCTTACAAACATTTCCGAAGCAAACTGATCAACATCGAATGTTGGATCGGTATAATGTTTTTCAATGATTTCATTTACTTTGGTAAAGAACTGCTTGTCTAATGAATTGGTGGTAATTTCGGAAGGTGTTATGGCCTCGGTGGAGCAGAATTTATCCCTGATTTTTCTTCGGTTGTCGATTAGGCTTTGGGCTTTGGCAACCAATACATCAATATTGAAAGGTTTGGTTACATAGTCATCGGCCCCCTGGTAGAGGCCTTCGATAAAGTCGTTTGTTTCCCCCTTTGCAGTAAGCATAATTATAGGAATGTGGCTGGTATAAAGGTTATTTTTAATTTTATTGCAAAACTCCAGTCCGTCCATTTCGGGCATCATTATATCGGTAATAATCAATGCCAGGTCTTCATTTTTTGCAATTTCATAACCTTGTTTTCCGTTTTCTGCTTCAAAAACGTAATAATATTTCGATAAAACAGATGCGATGTAAGAACGCATGTCGGGATTATCCTCAACAATCAAAATTTTATATAATCCTTTTTCCTGTATCTGTGTTTCACAATTTTGTGTTTGCGAAAGCTGATCTGACAGGAGGGCAACTTTATTCTGTAGTTCCGATTCGTAACTTTGTCCAGAAGTGTCAATTTCGTGTTGCGAGAACTGTTTTTTATCAACGGGTATCAGCACTTTGAATTCGCTTCCTTTTCCGGGTGAGCTGTTGACATCAATCGTTCCATGCATCATCTCAACCAGGCTTTTCACCAGCGAGAGGCCTATGCCTGTTCCCGAATTGGTGTGGGATTTTACCTGTGTAACCTGGAAAAATCGGTCGAACAAGCGGTCGAGGTTTTCTGGCGATATTCCGCAGCCTGTGTCTTTTACAATTATTTCAAGATAATTATTTCCATCGGTTTTTACCGATTTTGCACCTATTTCGATCTTGTGCCCCTTTGGTGTGAATTTAAAAGCATTGGTCAGCAGATTGTATAAAACTTCTTCAAGTTTTTCCTGATCGGCCCAAACTTCAACCGATATATCAATATGCTGTAAAAATTCAATCTCGTTTTGTCGAGCCAGGGGTTGAAAAGAATGATATATGTCGAAAAAGAATTTTCCGGTATTTAAGCGCTCAACCTTTAATTCCTGGTTGCCGGTTTCAATCTTCCTGATCTCGAGCAACTGGTTTATCAACATGAGCAGGCGCCTGGCATTGCGTTCAATTACCGACAGGATTTCGACCTTTTCAAGATTATCCCCGGCTTTTCGGATAAGATGTTCAACAGGCGATAAAATCAGGGTTAACGGGGTGCGGAATTCGTGGGAGATGTTTGTGAAGAACTTGATTTGATGCTGGTTGATCTCGTTAACTTTTTTGTTCAGAAGGATTAGTTCATCGCGCTGAGACAATATTTCGGAGGTTTTTCCTTCAAGTTCTTCTTTTTGCTGTTCAATTAACTTTTGTCTGCGTTCAAGCTTCTGGTTCGATTCGATAAGTTCATGTGCCTGTTTTTCAAGCAATGTTTTTTGTTCCTCAATTTGTTTTGTCCGTAATGCAACCTTTTCTTCAAGTATTCTTTTTTGCTGGATAATCCTTCGCAATTGAAGCTGTATAAAGGTGAAAGTTGTAATAACCACGAAAAAGATAAGCAAAATTTTGAAAAACTGGGTTTTCCAGAAAGGTGGTGTGATGATTATGGTAATTTCGGTTGGTTTTTCATTCCATATACCATCGCTGTTGGCTGCCTTAAGCATAAAACTGTAAGTGCCGCCAGCCAGGTTGCTGTAGTTGGCATACCTTCGGTTTGAACCTACATTTATCCAGTCTTTGTCGATGCCCTGCATTTTGTAAGCAAACCTGGTTTTTTCGGGCAGGTAATAATCGAATGATGAAAAGTCGAACGATATGTTATTATCGCGATAAGTCAGGAATATGGTATCGGATAGATATACAGGTTTGTTAATTGCAATTATTTTGTGAATTTTCTGGCCGGCTTTAATTTCCTGGTTAAACACGCTGAACCTTGTGATTTTTGGTGTTGCCAGATGTTTGTATTCCCAGATATTTTCGGGCTTAAAAAAGTTTAAGCCTTCGGTTCCTCCGAAATATAAGGTGCCATCGGTACTTTTGTACGAGGCCGACCAGTAAAACTGGTTGTTCAATAAGCCATCTTGTTTGAAAAAATTTCTGAAAATATTCTCTTTGGGATTGAACATTGAGAGCCCGTAGTCGGTACTGATCCAGATATTTCCGTTTGAATCTTCCTGTATTCCATAGGCAACATTGTTCGAAAGCCCGTCTTTTTGAGAAAAATTCGTACAGGTTAGCTTCCCACTTTTGTCAACGTGGCATTTTGCAATTCCTTTTCCGTAGGTTCCAATCCAGATATTTTTTTCAGAATCTTCAAGAAGCGAAGTGACATAGTTGCCTGGTAGCGAAGTTGAATCTTCCGAAATATGGTTATAACAATAATAGTTTTCAATTTCAAAAGCAGCCTGTTTGTTAAAGTTTGAAAGCATATTGGCATGAAACCTGAACAGCCCGTTTCGGGTGCCAAGCCAATAATAATCTTCAGAATCTTTAATGATACAGCCAATTTCCGAAAGTTCAGGGGTTTGTCCCGGAGGCAGTACAATGGTTGTGAAAGCAGATGTATTTAAGTTGAAAACCGACAGGCCTCCTTCGGTACCTACAAGCAATAAACCGGTAGGGTCGTATACCAGGCTCGACACGAAGTAGTTTACCAACTCATTTCTTACGCCCGGGGTAAAGGGGGTTATTCGTTCAACAGAAATGCTTTTTCCTGTTGTTTTGAAACGGTTGAGCCCGCCCCCCCAGGTTCCTGTCCAAAGGTAACCATCGGGGAGTTTGAGGATTGATGTAATATAATTGCTGCTTAAGGTTGCGGTGTTAAAGGCGCTGTGTGTAAAATGCATGAATTTGCCGGTAACCGTGTTTAACCTGTTCATGCCGCCGCCTGCTGTTCCAATCCAAAGTATGTTCTCCTCTTTAAAAATTGAATTGATAGTATTCTCGTTCAGGCTGTTCCGATTGTTGGGGTCGTTTGCCAGAAAGCCAAACTGATTTTGAAATACATTAAATTTATTTACACCTCCTTTCTCGGTGCCTATCCAAACATTGCCTGTGCTGTCGCAAAAAACAGTGTTGATAAAAATGTTGTTAAGGGAAAATGAGCCGGGGCCATCCTGAGGAAATGTGAAGAACATACCTGTTTCAGGGTCGAATGATTGCAATCCGCCCAGGCTTCCAACAAGTATTCCCCCTTTTGCATCCTCATTAATGGTGTTTACCGTATTGTGCACCAGGGTATACTGGTCGAGCGGGTCCATAAAATGCCATGCAAAGGTGGTTTCTCCTTCCCTGAGTATTGCCAGGCCATTGTAAGTAGCCAGGTATAGGCTACCATCGGAACTCTCGAAAATATCATT
>JAFGEV010000320.1 GCA_016931385.1 Prolixibacteraceae bacterium | reverse complement strand
ATTAACGATTGGTTTCACTGCTTTCATCCTAATAGCCTTGTTCATTCGTCATGAGTTGAACTGGGATAAAAGTCACGAAAAGTACGAGCGTATTTACCGCATTCAGCGCCATATGACAAATGCAACCCAGGTGGTTTCAGGTAACGATGTTTCGCCCCACACCCGACCCCGAACCGCTCAAATGATTGAGGGCAATTTCCCCGAGTTCGAAAAAATAAGCGTTATCCGCGAAATCAATTCAGCTTTTTTATCGACCGATGCTAAAAATTTTGTTCTCGAAAAAGATGGACTCCATGCCGACACCTGTTTTCTCGATATTTTCACCTATCAGTTTACCCGGGGAAATCGCCAAACGGCCTTGATGGAGCCAAATACAATTATCATTTCTGAAGAATTGGCCCTCAAACTGTTCAAAAAAACAGACGTTTTAGGTCAAACAATCCTTTTCGAAAAAAAGTACCCTCTAACAGTTACCGGCGTGTTTATCGAATTGCCCTCTAACAGTAGTCTGCGTCCCGGTTTCATCATCTCATTTTCAACCTTAAAGGTGATGCAAAATATTGAACGATCCGATTTATGGTCGGGCGATTGTATGACCTATGCCCTTCTGAAACCCGAAGCTTCCAAAACAGCGGCCGAAGCGAAGATCAGAAACCTGTTTGACACTCACGAAGAGCTCAGAAACGAAGAATTGCAATTGTGTCCCCTTTCAAAAGTTTACCTCAATTTCAACGATCGTAACGACTATGTGTTGGTATTAAACCTTTTTGGACTTATCGGTCTATTCATTTTATTGATGTCGGGCTTTAACTACATCAATCTTTCGCTGGCCCAAACATCCATGCGCAGCAAAGAAGTGGCCATCAAAAAAGTCGTTGGAAGCCGCAAAATTGCTGTAATTATCCAGTTTTTAGCCGAAACCGTTGGTATTTCATTACTGGCACTAATTCTGGGCTTCGCAATGAGCAGGGCACTCCTTCCCGTTTTCAATAATATTGTGGACAAACACATCGCCTTCGATTTTTCAGCCGATTGGCGTTTTATGGTTGTTTTACTATTAATTGCCGTGTTTACAGGAACATTGTCTGGTCTTTACCCTGCCCTGTTAATGGCTTCGGGCAAAATTGTTTCACTGTTTAAAGGGAATTTGTTCACAGGCCATCAATCTAATTTCGGTTTAAAAAAAGCTTTGGTGACCTTCCAGTTTACCATTTCTCTCTTTCTGATAATTCTCACCGCCTCGTTTTCGATGCAAATAAAGCATAATACCAATAAGAATCTGGGGTTCGAACAGGACGGGTTGCTGTATTCAGTTATCAACATTTCCGAAAACAAGGTTCAATTCAACCAGTTTCGCGACAAAGTAAAACAGCATCCCGAAATAACAGATGTATCCATTTCAAAGAATTTTCCCTTTTTAGGACAGGGTGGTGGTATGACCAATTGGGAAGGCGGCAATCCCAATGAAAAAGTTACCTGCCGTTTCAACACCGTAAGTGCTAACTATCTTTCAGTTTTAAACGCCAGTCTGGTTACCGGACGCAACTTTGCGCCTGATTTCGGCGGCGACGAAAGTCACAGCTGTATCATTAATGAAGCAGCTGTTAAATCATTCGGATGGGACAACCCTATTGGCAAACGTATCCATAACAACCGGTTAACCGTTGTAGGGGTTGTTCGCGATTTCATTTACCACGATTTGCACAACCCTATCGAGCCTAATATTCTCACTCTGGCTCCTAATACCATTAATGGCAATTGGACGTTTGCATTCCGGGTCAACAAGCAGAATATGGCTTCAGCCAGGGATGCCATTACCGCAGAATTGACAGAAGCCTTTCCCAACGACCCATTCGAGATCAGCGATGTAACCACTGCTTTTAACAACGAAAACAGTTTTCGCATTTACCATTCGGTAAACAAATCGCTGCTGTTTTTCACCATATTAAATGTAATACTTGCCATAATTGGTATGTTTGGACTGGTATCATTTTCCGTGGCGTGTCGCACCAAGGAAATTGGCATTCGAAAAATCAACGGCAGTTCGGGTTTTGCCATATTCAAACTACTCAACAGAGAGTATTATTTATTGATAGTCTCAGCCATAATTTTTGCTTTTCCGGCGGCATGGTATGTCTATATGTCGTTGCCAAGTGCATATAAACTTC
This sequence comes from Prolixibacteraceae bacterium, assembly GCA_016931385.1. GTDB lineage: Bacteria > Bacteroidota > Bacteroidia > Bacteroidales > Prolixibacteraceae > DAIMEA01. Next base: position 2,697 of record JAFGEV010000320.1, on the reverse strand, counting down.
CTGCTCAAACATGGGTGTTTGCCCTTAGTGCATTAGCTCTTATGGCGATAGTTCTAATTAGCACCGGCTATTTAACTTATAAGGCTGCTACTAAAAATCCGGTGGAGGCACTCAGGTATGAGTAAATTTGTCTATATCTGATTGGTTTTCGCAAGTTTTTGAGGTACTTAAAGCCATAGAAATAGCAATTGAGATAAAAATCAGGCTTCGAGCTTACAAACAACAAAAACAGAATAATATGTTAAAGCAACATATAATAATGGCATTTAGGAATTTTATCCGCAAGCCTGAGGTTAATCTTATAAACCTTATTGGCCTGTCCGTTAGCCTGGCTCTGGTAATTATGTTGTCATTTTATTCCTTTAATGAGTTTACTACTGACCATTATCATAAAAATGCAGAGCGGATTTTTGTTTTTCCGAGAACGGACCAACATATACATACTTCATTTCTATTGAAAGAACAAATTGAATTGAGTGTACCTACTGTTGACTTGATAGTAAGGGTTGGGCAACATTGGGGATCTTCAACTTTTCAGGTTGAAGGACATGATCCTTTTGATTTTAACTTGCTTTACACTGACAACGAGTTCTTCAACCTGTTTAATTACAAACCGCTTGTTGGCAATTTAGGTGACGCATTAAAAACCCCATTGACATTAGTAGTATCTGAAAAATTTGCCGAACAGCTTTTTGGAACTATTGATGTAGTTGGAAAAACAGTAAAATTTAACAATAATCAGTTATTCACAATTAAAGCAGTTATAAAGTCCCCAATCGGGAACTCGATATTTTCGTTTGAGGCAATCACTTCCATGGCAACAAAGCATGTCATCACTCCCAATTCAGAAGAGTTCTCAAATTGGGGACATACCAGTATTCTTACCTTCTTAAGAATAATGGATGATGTGAAACCTGAAAGCGTACATAAAAGCATTGTTTCGGCTCTTCCTGAAAATGCGAAAAACATGGGATACAATCCAACGCAACTTATCCCTCTAAAAAATCTTTATTTCAGTAATTATATTCATAGTTTTCTGCATTTTGGTGATAAAAAAAAGGTAATAACCCTTACACTTGCCGGCTTATTGATATTAGTTATTGGTTTATTCAATTATGTAAATATATCAGCTTCAAACTGGGAAGAACGGATAAGACAAGTTGGGGTAAAAAAGGTGGTAGGCGCTAAACGATCAAGCATTTTTTTGAGCCTCCTTACAGAATCGGTATTATTCTTTATCGCTGCATTACTAATCGCCTTTTCTCTTACCTATGTTTTTTCAAAGCCACTAACGAACTACACAGGAATTCATTTTAACTATGACATATTGTTATATAGTGAATTACTGGGTGTTTTAGCTGGAAGTACTTTACTGTTGAGTATTCTTTTCAGCTTGCTTTCAGCGTTGCGAATATCTTCGTCAAATGCAATCGACAATCTCAAAAACGTTGTAAATACAAGGGATACAAAATCACACATTAGAGCATTTTTGGTTATCGGGCAATTCACAATCGCTATTGTACTCATTGCTTTTACCATGCTTGTAAAAAAACAAATTGACTTTGGAAGTAGCAACCTGGGTATGAATCAGGAAAATATTGCAGGAGTTAAACTTACCAGTCAGTTAAAAGATAAAAGGGATGTACTACGGAATAAAATCATGGAAAATCCATTTGTTGAAAACATTTCGTTTACACAATACTATCCCAATAATACAATTGAATCCTGGGATATGGAAGGCGAATATTCGGGAGTAAAAAAGCATTTTGCATTCGATATATTTAATGCTGACTCCGCGTTTTTTAACTTATTGGGAATTCAACCAATTATGGGGCATCTGTTTTCAGATAATTTAGCTTCATACCTGAACAAAGCAGTTGTAAATGAAACATTTGTACGTGAACACAAAATGGAAAATCCAATTGGAGAAAAAATTCCACTTATCACAGGAGAATGTGAAATTATTGGAGTTGTAAAGGACTTTCATTATAAATCAGTAAATGTGCCTATTGCCCCACTTATTATCAGGAATAATACAGATGCTTCATTCTGTCTGGTTAGTTTAAATTCATCGGGATTTAAGGGTTTGCACCACAGTATCCAGTCTATAAAAAATGTAGTAAATGACCTCTCGCCCTCATTTCCGGTTGAAGTAAGTTTTTTTGATCAAGCCATAGAAAGCATGTATCAATCTGAATTACAATTCAGAAAAACATTTACACTTTTTGCGGGCATCGCAATTATCATTTGTTGTATGGGCATTTTTGCCATGTCTTTATCTACCTCTCAAAAAAGAACCAAAGAAATTGGCATTCGCAAGGTAAACGGTGCAAAAATTACCGAAATACTAGCCATGCTGAACCGCAACTTTGTGAAATGGGTTGCCATTGCCTTTTTCATCGCTACGCCCATAGCTTACTATGCTATGAACAAATGGCTGCAAAACTTTGCCTATAAAACCGAACTAAACTGGTGGATATTTGCGTTGGCAGGTTTATTAGCACTGGGAATTGCGTTGCTGACGGTTTCGATTCAATCGTGGAAAACTGCCAGGAGGAATCCGGTAGAGGCATTGAGATATGAGTAATGAATGTAAAAAGTCGCATAGCGACGTAGTTATGGTAGTAGTATAATGTGAGAATAGTTTATGGATTGAAGTCCCATAGGGACGATGTTTTGGTATAATGAATGTGTTTT
>JAFGEV010000319.1 GCA_016931385.1 Prolixibacteraceae bacterium | reverse complement strand
TCAAAAACCTGGTTATACACCACCACGTGGCCCCTTTTATTGCCTGTCCAAATCCAGCCCCGGTGGTCTTCAAACACTGCCCTCACTTCATTTGAAAAATCGTCAGCTGGTCCGGCGGGGCCTTTTACTGAGTGAAAATTCCCCTGTTCGAGGTTAATGATATTTACCCCCCGCTTGTATGTGCCGGCAAGCAGGTTTCCCGACCGGTCGTGAAATATCGACAAAATTAAGTTTGATGACAGGCTTGCCGGATTGTTCTCATCGTGAAGGTATTGTTCAAACTGTTCTGTATTCCTATTGAATCGGGATATTCCCCCGCCGTAAATACCTACCCAAACATCGCCGTTCATGTCTTCGAGAAACACCTGTTTTTCACCTTCCACAATCGAGAGCCGGATTTCGGGATTCAGGGAGAAATGGGTAAACTGCAGGTTTTGAGGCTGGAAACGGGTCACCCCCCGCTGGTCGGTTACCAGCCAGCAATCGCCTTTGCTATCGGGGTATACCGAAAAAATATTGTTTGAATTCAGTTGGCTGTTATAAATGTTGAATAGTTTTCCTTTGCGTTGTTTACCATCAATCAGCAATACCCCCTGTGCGGTTGCTGCAATAATATCGCCCGATTGCAGTATATGGATGTCCCTTACTTCTGCACCTGTAGAGGATTCCCAAACTTTTTCGACCCAACTGCCGATGATGCGGTACACCTCGCCTGATAGTGAACCTGCCCAGACTTCATCACTACCAACACAAAAAGCATCGACTTGTTTTGCCGGATTGGTAAAGAAGACTGAACTCCCTGCTTTGCCGTTGCTTTTTACTGTAGATGTAAAACGTTGCAACCCTGCTTCGGTACTGATCCATACCTGCCCTTTACTGTCGCCCCAAATGCCATACAGTGAATTCGACAGCAACCCGTTGCCGGTATCGAACCTGCTCACGGTAATACCCTGCCCTTCAACATCAGAATTTATACGTGCGCACCCCTGCGATGTGAAGTAGATCCACACCTCGCCAGGACTGGTTTCAACAACAAAATGCACCGGCAGGTTTTTTGCTGTTTCACCCAATTCGGCAGGGATATTTATAAAGGTTTCTGTATGTGGATCGAAGCGGTGTGCATTGTTGTCGTAAGTTGTAATCCACAGGTAGCCTAAACCATCCTGGAATATCTCGCGAACCTTGTTATTGCTGATAGACGTGGAATCGGAAAGGCTGTAGCTAAAGGTTCTGAACTGCTGGCCGTCGTAACGGCTAAGCCCGTTCAAAGTACCAAACCACAGGTAGCCTTCCTGATCCTGGAACATGGTACGTACCGAGTTATTTGCCAGCCCATCTTCGATTGACAGGTGGTTAAACGACAAACGCTGCGCCGCGGAAGAATTCAACACAAAAAAGCACAAAAAAAGAAATGTCGATATTCTTCTTATTATACTCATCATTCTTCTAAGTTAATATTCAAAGGAGGGTCACGAATTTAAACAAAAAGATAAGAATACAAAAGTGGTCAAAAGAGCCTGGTAATCATTACCGGATAACGACACTGATCATTGGTTTAAAGCCAGTAGCCATAAACTGTCATATTCAGAAGGTATGGCTGCTGCCTCAAATTTTAACTTGAAGTCTCAGGATGGAACCTGTTTCTCAGAAATTCCCTTATCCTTTTTACTTTTTCCTTTCCGAGCCCCTCAATACAGAGCAATTCATCTTCGGTTGCCAGCACCACATTTTCGGGTGTGCCAAAACGTTCAAGCAAAGCTCCTGCCGTTTTTTGTCCAATGCCCGGAAGACCCTGAAGAAAAAAAACAGCTTTGTTCTTCAAACTTTTGGATTTATCGCTCCTGCGCAAATACTTGTAATTGCTTTTCAGCAACTGCTCCCCGGCCATAAGCAAAATATCGGCTGAATCGGTTGGTCCTGATGAATAAACAATGGGAACCTGCCACGATAATGAGACCGAAAGCAAGGCTCCCTTAATTGCATTCCTTTCAATTTTGTGGCTGGTTTGATAAGGGTTCCCTTCAACCAACAGAAGGCAATGTAAACCAGATTTTTTAAGGCGGGCACATTGGGCAAACAGCCTGTCCTGAATAATGGAAAGGATAAAATCGTCACGCGATTTCCGTTCAACCAAAACCGAATTATTGATTAAGTAATCGCCTGTTCTTAAATTTCTCAATTCAACAATTGCCCCCTTATCTTTTAAAATCACGGGGATTGCTGATGCTGTTTCCCGGTAATCGGCAATAATCTGAATATGTTTTTCTGAAACAAGCAATAGTTTAGATATTTTCTTAAGTGAAAGAATTAATTTAAAAGCCTGTCAAATAACTTTTTGGCAGCATTCTGCAACTCCTCTTTCGAGCTTTTCCTCACTTGCTCAATAACCTGGTTCTTGATTTTATTCCCATCAAATTTAACCTCGGGCTTTTTAATGTCGCCATCAATATCAATGCCCACATCGAGTGTTTTTACCGATTCGTGTCCAGGCACATATGAAATGATATCCTGAATATTTTTTGAAAGTATTTCCTTTTTAAGTTTTGTGTCGAGCCTGAAATCGAGAACCCCACCGAGGTTATAATTCCCCGATATTGTGATCGGCTGCCTGGCAAAGGCCGTTTTAAAAGGTTTCATGCTAAGCGTACCATTTTTTATTTCAAAGTCGATGCTGCAATCGTCAAGCTCAAGGTTTTCAAGTTTATCCGACTGAATAACATTCTTTAGCGAAGCCAGGGAACGCTTATCGACAAGCCTCACATCTTTGGTCGAAAAGTTACCTTTTGCCGACACATCGGCAAGGATCATTTTCAGATTGCTGCCAAGCTTTGAACTGACTTTCATAATTGTTGAAAATTCGCCTTCTGTTTGTTCGGCAAAGGGCAGGTATTTTTGCACAATGGAAATATCGCGCCAGGCTGCGGGCAAGTCCAATCCGTTTACATTCAGGTCGAAACTCATATCTGGCTCAGGCCTGCCATCTGCTATAATCGTACCATCAATCCCCAGCGACCCCTCAAGTAAATTCATACCTATTCCGGAAAGAGTCAGTTTCTGATCTTTCAATTCTATCTTCCCTTTAAACGTATTAATTTCAAGCTTATCATACAACAGGCTGGCAATATTCGATTGGAATATCAGGTGCATCCTTGCAGGCAAAGTGATTGGTTTTTGTTCTTCGGCACTAATTGAATCTACAGGCGAACCAGCATCCTTTTCTTTAAATTTTTTAGTCCTGCCAGCAAGAAACTCATTAACATCGATCAATGGCGAAGTCAAAACAAGTCTTCCCTGAAGTTCCCCTTCGCCCATGGCATAATTGATAAAATTTGCCAAACGGCCTGATAAAGAAAAGTCACTCCTGCCGCTTTTCCCTTCCAGTCCTCTTATACGCAAATCCTGATTATGCATCTCGATGGATGCATTTTCAATTGTTACACCTTTAGGTAGACTGTTGTTTTGAAGGTAAAAGTTCTTTAACCCGATGCTACCTCTCGAAAAGAACGCCGTATAATCTTCTTCCTTAATTGATGAATAATTGCCTTTAATGGCGGCATCGGCTTTGAACAATCCCCTCAAAGTTACACCCTCAAGCGGAAAAACTTTTGTAAGCGTTGCGAGGTCAACTATCCCGTCAACTTTTACATCCATATAAGGATCGGTTGTAACATGGCTGAAATTGGCATGAAGGCTTAGGGGGTTATCAGCAATGTTCATATTGAATTTTTCAAGGCCAATGGTCATTTTATCCATGTTTCCCTGCGGTTTATAAACCGATGCGCTGGCTTCACTTATTTTAAGCTCATCGGGTAGTCCAGGGTACTTTAACACACCATCAAGAATATTAAACTTCACATCGATAAGTGGAAAATCCTTCTTTTGTTTCAATCCTTTAACTTTTCCTGAAAAATTGATAATCCCCGAAGCCTCCATTTCTTCAACCTGTTCTTTCATGCCTCCGGGAAGCATGGCTATGAGCTGGCTCATTTCAATATCGGGAACATTGAAATCCAAATCGAACAGCATTCCCTCATCGGGCATTTCAAAACCACCTTCAATAGATAAAGGCAGCTTGTTAATTTCCGAACCTTCGGTTTTAAACGTAAAAGCCATTTTTTCCATATCGGCAACAAGACTTGTTGCAAGCTGCAAAGGCTTACTATCAAAATAGCTTGTTTTTCCCATAATGAAATCAACATCGGGCGATTCAAGGGAAATTTCAAGGTTTGTCAACATCCCTTCCATTTCGCCCGATATGTCAACGGCTGCTTTATCGATTCCAAAAAGATAGTTGCCTTTACGGTTTTCATAAATGAAATTGAATTCGTTCAGTTGAATACCCTCTAACAGGAATCTTATATTGGTTGCGGTTGTGTCAGCAATTTCTGGTTTTTCAACAGGCTTATTCTCAGTTTTTCGGGCAATTTTCCAGTTTGCGGTACCATCATCATTCACACACATATGCACCCTTAGCTTATCAACCTTAAGCGATTTTATAATTACCCATTTTTTCAAAATCAAGCCAATTAAACTGATGTCAGCATTCATTGATGAAAAGGAAACCAATGTATCACCTTCGAATTCGTTTTTCCCTGTTAACGATACATTTTTAAAAGTGGCTTCCACATCGGGGAAGGACCTGAACATCGAAACCGATAAACGATCGTAGGCTATTGTTGCATCAATTGTTTCATTTGCCTTAGCAAGTACAATGTCTTGAATGTCATTCTTAAATATCAGCGGGATAGCGATAATTGCGACCAAAAGAAGCGCAAATGAAAAAAGGAAAATTATGGCTAATTTTTTCATACTATTTATACTTTTATTTTCAATGGCATGGTATGGAACTCGCCCCGACAATTCGGGGCTCGTTTCATAAAGTTTTATCTAATTAAAAATGGAACAAATACACTCGAAATAATTATGTGATGAAATTAGTTGTTTCATCCAATATTACCAATTCTTACAATTAAAGTTAGATTATGTTTTTATTTTTGCCGATTATTCTTTACTAAAAGAAACAACATTTAACGAGTGAAAATATTGCTGAAATACATTCTGATTTTCCTGGGAATATTGTCATTGGGGTTGGGCATCCTGGGTATTTTTATTCCCGGACTGCCAACCACCCCCTTCTTACTGCTTGCTGCAATTTTGTTTGTAAGAAGTTCATCAAGGCTATATGAATGGCTTGTCAACAACAGATACCTCGGAAAATATATTCGAAACTACCGCAAGCAAAGAGGAATGTCCCGAAGACAAAAAATTTATGCTCTGGCACTCATGTGGGTTATGATACTTCTGTCGGTTTTTGTTTTTCTCCAATCCTTCACAATTAAAATCATTGTGATTGTTGTTGGATTGATTGGCACATTTGTGATGGGTTTTGTAGTAAGAACTGCAAAATCGGACGCTGACAACACTGATCGAACTGACAATCGCAGATAATTATCAGGTTTTCAAGAATTTTCAAACATTTATATCAAGGCTATCGGAACGGGCAAGTTTTAACCAACCGGGGAAAAATCAAATTTGAAATATCCCCGATTTACAATCCTGACAGGTTTCGGAAACCTGTCAGGATTTAGTACCACATCCCGGCAACGTCTTAAAAATCTGCCGATGTATACCTATAACGGACATTTTTTAGTTATCAAGATTTCAGCGATTTAAAAAATCGCTGTACCCATTAATCAAGTATGTGTATCACCAGCCCTGAGCGCAACTTGGGTTCAAACCATGTGGTTTTGGGTGGCATGATGTTCCCACTGTCGGCAATATCAATCAGTTGTTTCATCGATACAGGGTAAAGGGCAAAGGCTACGGCCATTTCACCACTGACGACACGTTTGCACAATTCGCCAAGGCCACGGATACCGCCAACAAAATCGATGCGTTTGTCGGTACGCAGGTCTTTAATGCCAAGTATTTTATCCAGCACAAGGTTCGAAAGGATGGTTACATCAAGCACGCCAATGGGGTCGTTGTCGTTATAGCGCCCTTCGCGGGCAACCAGCTTGTACCACTCCCCTTCCAGGTACATGCTGAAGGTATGCAACTGATCGGGTTTGTAAATTTCAGCACCCATTCCCTCCAATTTGAAATCCTCATCCAGCTTTTCGATAAGTTCCAAAGGCGACAACCCGTTCAGGTCTTTCACCACGCGGTTGTAGTCGATAATCTGCAACTGGTTATCGGGAAAATGGACAGCCAGAAAAAAATTGAATTCTTCTTCGCCGCTGTAAGCTGGATTTTGCTTCCTTTTTTCAGCGCCTACCAAAGCAGCAGCAGCTGTACGGTGGTGCCCGTCGGCCACATAGGTAGCCGGTATTTCGTCACTGAAAATGGTTACAATTTTTTTAATGGTTTCCTCATTGTCAATCACCCAGAAATGATGGCCAAATCCATCGGAAGCGACAAAATCGTATTCAGGTTTTTTCGAATTAACAATTGAACTTACAATTTTGTCAATCCCTTCATGGGCAGGATATGCAAAAAACACAGGCTCAACATTTGCGTTCGTGTTGCGCACATGCTTCATGCGGTCTTCCTCTTTGTCGGCACGGGTAAGCTCATGTTTCTTAATCACTCCCTTCAGGTAGTCATCAACCGAAGCCGCAGCCACTAGTCCATATTGTGTACGGCCATTCATGGTTTGCGCGTACACGTAAAGGCATTCCTTTTCGTCCTGAACCAACCAATTATTATCCTGAAAAAGTTTAAAATTCTCTACAGCCTTATCGTATACCTCCGGTAAATGTTCGTCGGTACCTGAAGGGAATTCTATTTCAGGTTTAATTATTCTCAGGAGTGAGTATTGGTTTCCGGCAGCTTCCTGCCTTGCTTCTTCCGAGTTTAACACATCGTATGGCCTCGAGGCCACTTTATCGGCCAGTTCACAGGGAGGCCTTAGCCCTTTGAATGGTTTTATTACAGCCATTTAATTTAATTTTTTAACAACTAATTTATAAAAAGTTACTGGTCGCTGGTTACTGGTCACTGGTCGCTGGTCACTGGTTACTGGTCACTGGTTACTGGTCGCTGGTCACTGGTTACTGGTCGCTGGTCACTGGTCACTGGTCGCTGGTCGCTGGTTACTGGTCACTGGTCGCTGGTCACTGGTCACTGGTCGCTGGTCGCTGGTCACTGGTCACTGGTCGCTGGTCACTGGTCGCTGGTCACTGGTCGCTGGTTACTGGTCACTGGTTACTGGTCGCTGGTTATTGGTTATTGGTTATTGGCTATTTATTGACTTCTGACTTCTGACTTCTGACTTCTGACTTCTGACTACTGACTTCTGACTACTGACTACTGACTACTGACTACTGACTTCTGACTCATCAACCCCTGTTCACCTGAAAGGTTGTATCTCCATTTTTAAAAAATTCAACAACCTGCCCGGCGGCAGCCACACCTGCATTGATGTTGGCTTCGGCCGTTTGTGCGCCAATCTTTTTCGGGGTAAAGAAGTAGCGCCCTTTGAAACACTTTTCGAATTCAGCCGCTTTATCGGGCGCAATGTCAGCAAGGTATTTCACATCGGGCCTGAAACGCATAAAATTAATCAGGTCGTCTTCATTTATCACTTCCTTACGGGCAGTATTGATTAAAAGGGCATTTTCCTTCAGATGCCTGAGCACTTCAAAACTGACCGATTTAAGATGTTCTCCTCGTGCAGGTACATGAATGGATACTACATCGGAAATGGCATACAATTCCTCGAGTGAATCGGTTACAAATAAACCTTCCGATTCGGCCCTTTGCTTGCTGTACCTGGTAAAAACAACTACGTTCATTCCAAAGCCTTCGGCAATGCGTTTTACATTACGGGCAACATAACCATACCCGTGCAGTCCGAGCGTCCTTCCCCTGAGTTCACTCCCCGATGCACCGGTAAACATGTTTCTCATACCGTAAACAGCAAGTCCAATGGCCAGTTCGGCAACTGCGTTGGAATTTTGCCCGGGCGTATTCATTACAACAACCTTTTTTTCCGAAGCTGCTTCTACATCAACATTATCGTAGCCTGCGCCAGCCCTGACAATCAGTTTAAGGTTTTCAGCCAGGCTGAGCGCTTTCCTGTCGACAATATCGCTCCTGATAATTACTGCATCAGAGGTTTTTATCGCTTCGAGAAAATCTTCCCGACGGGTGTATCGTTCAAGATAAACACATTCAAATCCGGCATTTAAAAAAACATCCTGAATAAGGGATATTGCTTTTTCGGCAAATGGTTTTTCCGTTGCAATCAATACTTTGGTCATAGCTACCCGTTTTTCCGAAACTCGCAAAACCAATAAAAAACCAAATTCCAAATCGGTTTTTTTGTGCAATTTGGAATTTGGAATTTTGAATTTGGAATTTCCAAGGTTAATGTTTCGATTCAAATTCTTTCATCGCATCAACGAGAGCCTGAACACTTTCAACAGGTAAAGCATTATATGTTGATGCCCTGAAACCACCTACCGAACGATGGCCTTTCAATCCAACCAGGCCTTTTGTTTTGGCCAAGGCCAGAAAATCAGCTTCCTTATCGGCATAAGCTTCTTCCATTACAAAACATATGTTCATGATTGACCTGTCATCAGGATCGGGCACAACAGCTTTAAACATTTTATTCCGTTCAAGCTCGTCGTATAATAATTTTGCTTTTACAACATTCAATTTATGCATAGTGGCAATACCTCCTTTTTGCTTGTACCATTTCAAAGTCTGTAAAGCTGCGTATATCGCAATACAAGGAGGTGTGTTAAACATTGATCCATTGCTTACATGAGTCTGATAATCGAGCATGGTAGGAAGCGTGCGTCCCGTTTTCCCAAGTGCATCATCCTTCACAATAACAAGGGTCAAACCCGATGGCGCCAGGTTTTTCTGCGCGCCTGCATATATCAGGTCGTATTTTGAAATATCTATCGGGCGGCTGAAAATATCCGACGACATATCAGCCACGAGAGGCACAGATACTTCAGGGTCGCTTTTAATCTCAGTTCCGTAAATGGTATTATTGGTTGTAATGTGCAGGTAATCAACATCGGAAGGAACTTCGTATCCCTTAGGAATATAAGAATGGTTCTTATCTTTCGATGAAGCTACTTCAACAACCTCACCAAGCAATTTGGCTTCCTTAATGGCTTTGCTTGCCCATGAACCCGTGTTCAGGTAAGCTGCTTTCTTCACCATAAGGTTTAACGGTGCCATGTAAAACTGTAAGCTTGCACCACCTTGCAGTAACAATACAGAATAGCCTTCGGGAATTTCAAGTAATTCTTTTACAAGAGCAATGGTTTCATCAACAACGGCCTGAAACTCGGCGCTACGGTGTGATATTTCCATTACGGATAAACCAGTATCGGCAAAGTCCATTACAGCTTTAGCTGTTTCTTCTTTCGTAAACTCCGACAGGATTGATGGTCCGGCGAAAAAATTGTGCTTTTTCATTTTATTCAATTTTTGATGGTTTGAAATTCAATATTGCCTGAAAATCCCCGGACAAATTACATGATGCTACTTGAAAAACAGGTGAGAAAAATCAATTTAATCCAGGAATAATCATTTTTTATTATCGATAATTTAAATAACTAATCTTTAGAAAATTCCAATCAATAAATAATTTATGAAAACGTTAATTGTGTTGATCCCCATCAAATTCTATGACAGACATCATTTAAATGATTTTTGCTAACCGATCCATGATCGGCATGAACTATAAGAAGAAGTGAACCAGCCCATTTGCACCGGGCTCCAGTGGTTAGACAAAAAAATGTGAAGAATGTTCATTCAGTTTTATTGTTTGATTGCCGATGTAAAGATATAATTAAATGTGATTAAAATCATCATTGTTAAAAAAAGTTGGCAAGTATTTTGAATAAAATTTGCAAACAAAAAGGCGCCCTTTTTACGGGCACCTTTTAGCAATTAAGGTTAGTAAAGCCTATCTTATTCCCATAAGGGCATGATGAAAACTTTTTCTTTGTTAAATAAAAGGCATCTTCACAATTTGTGCCTTTAATTTTTTGTTTCTTACCGATATGAATATTTCTGAACCAATTTCGGCAAACTCATTGAGAATATATCCCATTCCGATGCCAATACCAAGAACAGGTGAAACAGAACCTGAAGTTACTTCTCCAACTTTTTCGCTTTTGTCATTGGTAATTTTATATCCATGGCGCGGTATTCCCCTGTCAATCATTTTAAATCCCCGCAATCTGGTTTTGATACCTTCATCCTTTTGCTTTAGAAGAAAACCTTTATCAATAAATTCTTTATCAGGGGTAAATTTTGTTATCCATCCCAAGCCTGCTTCAAGTGGCGATGTTGTGTCATCAATATCATTGCCATACAAGCAATAGCCCATCTCGAGCCTGAGGGTATCACGGGCTCCCAGGCCAATAGGTTTAATATCATATTCTTGACCGGCCTTAAACACAGCTTCCCATATTTCTTTAGCATGTTCGTTGTAAAAATAAAGTTCGAAGCCACCTGCACCTGTATAGCCGGTAGCCGAAATAATCACATTATCAATGCCGGCAATGTCGCCAACAACAAAGTTGTAATATTTGATTTCAGAAAGGTTAACCTTAGTTATCTTTTGAATGGTATCGATTGCTTTTGGTCCCTGAACTGCCAGTTGTGCTATTCTATCGGAAGCATTTTCGAGGCTGACGCCCAAATTATTCTGGCCGTTAATCCAGTTCCAATCTTTTTCAATATTTGCTGCGTTTACAACCAATAAGTATTTTTCGTGCTCATAATTATAAACCAGCAGGTCGTCAACAATTCCTCCTTTACCATTTGGCAGGCATGAATACTGAGCCTGCCCCGGATGCAGTTTTGAAGCATCGTTAGATGTAATTTTCTGGATAAAACTTAACGCCAATGGGCCTTTTACCCAAATCTCACCCATGTGTGAAACATCAAAAACACCCACACTGTTTCGTACAGCCAGGTGTTCGTCTTTTATGCCTGAATACTCAATGGGCATATTGTAGCCTGCAAAAGGTAGCATCTTTGCGCCTAAAGCTTTATGTATAGAGGTAAAGGGAGTTTCTTTCATCTGATTTGTTTTTATAGGTGATCTGAATTTTAATATTCATTTTCCATGTTTCATAAACCAAAATTACAAAACTACCGGTTAACAAATCTACAAATTATGAAAAAAGTCATGAGTCAAAAAAATACAAAAGAACTTTGAATTGTAGGAGTTGAAACCATTTTTTGTTATAATTGTATTCGGAAGAAAAGAACAAAAATCATGGCATACACAGATTTAAGTTATTTGAAGGAAATTACTGGCGGGGAACCCAGCATTGTAAAAGAAATGGTTGAGATGTTTCTGAGCCAGGTAGATGAGTTTAAGGAGAACTTAAATAAGTACCTGAAAGAAAAAAACTTTATTGAGCTGGGGAAAGAAGCCCATAAAGCAAAATCGTCGGTACTGATTGTAGGAATGGAGGAACTGGGGAAAAACCTGAAAAAACTTCAGTTGCTTACTGAAGAAGGAAGCGAAATTGAAACATATTCCGATTATGTAAAAATGTTTAATGAGCAATGCGACGAAGCAGTTAAAGAGTTAACTGCCGAATTAGAAAACCTATAAAAAAAAAGAGGGTGTCTAAAAAGGCAGCCTCTTTTTTTCATTACTACCAAATTTTAAGTTACCAATAATTTTTATCGGGCTGCAAGCCCAATTCATTTCAGGCTTAAACTTTCAAATTGTAAGTGTTATACATTTTAAATCAACTTTTGAGACAGCCTCTTTTTTTATTGAATGAAAATTATTTCATCATTTTCAACCGATAGTTTTATCTTCCCCCCTTTATCTATTTTTCCACCCAGTATCTGTTTCGACAAATTATTTAAAACATGTTGCTGTAATGCCCTTTTGATTGGGCGTGCTCCAAAATGAGGGTCATACCCCACCGATGCAATCCACTCAACTGCACTGTCCGATATTTCCAATTGTATACCCTGAGAAAGCATTCTCCGGGCAATTAAATCAAATTGTAAACGAACAATCTGATTAATTTCCTTCCGGCCCAGTGGCAGAAACATAATGGTATCATCTATCCGGTTAAGGAACTCGGGCCTTATTGTTTGCTTCAACAAATCGAACAACTGTTCCCTGGCTTGTTCATATTTTTGATAACGGTTCGATTCGTTCATCCCCTCGTACAATTGACGGATCAACTGAGAACCAATATTTGATGTCATGATAATGATGGTGTTCTTAAAGTTCACTACCCTGCCTTTGTTGTCTGTTAACCGGCCATCGTCAAGCACCTGAAGCAAAACGTTAAACACATCGGGGTGTGCCTTTTCAATTTCATCGAAAAGCACAACCGAATAAGGTTTTCTCCTAACAGCTTCGGTAAGCTGGCCGCCTTCGTCGTAACCCACATATCCGGGAGGTGAACCTATCAGCCGGGTAACCGAAAATTTTTCCTGGTATTCGCTCATATCGATGCGGGTCATCATATTTTCATTGTCGAAAAGGTATTCTGCCAGGGCTTTTGCTAATTCGGTTTTACCCACACCTGTAGTTCCCATGAATATAAAAGAACCTATGGGCCGTTTTTCATCCTGAAGCCCGGCACGGCTTCTCCTGACTGCATCGGCCACTGCAGCTATTGCCTCTTTTTGCCCCACAACCCTTTTTGACAGTTCCTCGTCGAGATGCAGCAATTTTTCACGCTCACTTTCCAGCATCTTCGCCACCGGTATTCCCGTCCACCGGCTCACAATTTCGGCAATATCGTCGGCATCGACTTCCTGCTTAATCAATGAATGCTTTTTTTGTTTTTCTTCCAATTCGGTCTGCAAGCGCTCAATTTCGGCCTCGGCATTTTTTATCATACCATACCTTATTTCAGCCACTTTGCCATAATCGCCTGCACGTTCAGCCTGGTCGGCCTGGTATCTGAATTCCTCAATATCGGTTTTGTTTTTTTGAATCCCATCAATTAAACGTTTTTCAGTTTCCCACTCGGCACGGTATTTCATACGCTCTTCCTGCAAATTTGCAAGCTGTTCTTCAATCGATTTTAATTTTTGCTTATCGTTTTCACGCTTTATGGCTTCCCTTTCTATTTCAAGCTGGGTTATTTTACGTTCAATTTCATCCAACTCTTCGGGCAGTGAATCGATCTCGAGCCTTAGCTTTGATGCCGCTTCATCCATTAAATCGATGGCTTTGTCAGGAAGAAACCTCTCGGTAATGTACCGGTGCGATAGCTCAACCGAAGCAATTATGGCTTCATCTTTTATGCGGACTTTATGGTGGTTTTCGTAGCGTTCCTTCAATCCCCTCAATATTGAAATTGAACTTAAAGTATCGGGTTCGTCAACCATTACAATCTGGAAACGGCGTTCGAGGGCTTTGTCCTTTTCAAAATATTTCTGGTATTCATTAAGGGTAGTTGCACCAATAGCGCGCAAATCGCCCCTTGCGAGCGCCGGCTTTAAAATATTGGCTGCATCCATGGCGCCTTCACCTTTACCTGCCCCCACAAGCGTATGTATCTCATCAATAAAAAGAATAATCTCGCCGTTGGCCTTAATAACTTCATTCACCACCGACTTTAACCTCTCTTCAAATTCGCCTTTGTATTTGGCCCCTGCTACCAGGGCACCCATGTCGAGCGAGAAGATGCGTTTGCTTTTGAGGTTTTCAGGCACATCGCCCCGTGCAATGCGCTGGGCTAATCCTTCAGCAATGGCTGTCTTCCCTGTTCCGGGCTCACCAATTAAAATCGGGTTGTTTTTTGTTCTACGTGTTAGTATTTGAAGAATCCTTCTGATTTCTTCATCACGGCCAATCACAGGGTCTAACTTCCCCTTTTGTGCCTGATCGACCAGGTTTATTGCAAACCTTTCGAGTGAATTGAACTGGTCTTCGGCCGAATCACTGATAACCTTTGCCCCTTTCCTAAGTTCAGAAATCGCTTCCTTCAATTCATTTTTTTGAATTCCACTATCCTTCATTAAAGACGAAATGGTATCACCAGCTTCAAGCAAACCAAGCAAGAGGTGTTCAGCAGAAACATACTTGTCACCCATTTCGGAAGCATACCTAACGGCCCTTTGAATTGCAGTATTGGCCGAACCTGAAAGATAAGGCTGCCCTCCGCTCACTCTTGGATAATTTTCAACTATTTTTTCCAGGGCTTGATTCATAACCTGTATATTGATGCCCAATTTCTTAAAAAGAAAATCAGATATATTTTCAGCTATCTCCTGCACCGCTTTAAGCATATGCCCGGTTTCAATTGCCTGCTGTCCTTTTGCAGCAGCAATTTGTGCAGCCTGGTTAATTGTATCCCTGCCTTTTATTGTGAAATTATTCAAATTCATATTCTGTTTTTTTTTACAGAAGCCATCAAAATCTTTACCATGAATTAAAAAAGGAAAATATGACATTAAACCATAGAAGTTCAAGACGATATTTCAGGAAAAGAATTTTAAATAAGAAAATATGGCAGGGCTTAAAAAAGGAAAGGATGACTCCTGGCCATCCTGATCCTAACTAAACCTAATTCTATGAAAAAAAAATCATTGCTTCAATGCATACAAAATTACCCCTTAAAAGTGTTACTATCTGATAACCAAAGTTAATATTTGTTAATGTTATCAATATTCAAAACTTTTATTTCTGTTTTTAATTCATAAAAAAATATCATTGTAAACATTTCAAAAATTTTATCTTTGAAAATTCATTTTTAAAAAGATCAATCGAAGCCGAAAGAAAACATTTTTAAGTATAATTATCATAAACAAATAAGATTATTATGACAACAAAGTACGTTTATAGTTTTGGTAATGGCCAGGCAGAAGGGAAGGCCGACATGAAAAATTTACTGGGAGGCAAAGGTGCAAACCTTGCTGAAATGAATTTAATTGGCGTTCCGGTCCCTCCGGGTTTTACCATTACAACCGATACCTGTACCATCTACAACCAGATTGGGAAAGAAAAAGTTATCGAACTAATTAAAGAGCAGGTTGAAGCAGCCATGAAACATGTTGAAGAAACAATGAACATGGGTTTTGGCTCAAAAGAAAATCCACTTCTGGTTTCGGTTCGTTCGGGTGCACGCGTTTCAATGCCCGGAATGATGGACACAGTTTTAAACCTTGGCATGAACGATGAAGCTGTTGAAGCCATTTCCAAGAAATCGGGCAACCCACGGTTTGCATGGGATTCGTACAGGCGTTTTGTACAAATGTACGGCGATGTTGTTTTGGGCATGAAACCTGAATCGAAAGAAGACATCGACCCATTTGAAGAAATCATGGAAGAGGTTAAGGAGGCCAAAGGAGTTGAAAACGATACCGACCTTGATGTTGAAGACCTGAAAGAACTGGTTTCGAAATTTAAAGCTGCCGTTAAAAAAGTTACCGGACACGATTTCCCGGTAAATCCATGGGACCAGCTTTGGGGCGCTGTTGCAGCAGTTTTTGATAGTTGGAAAAACCCACGTGCAAACTATTACCGTGCCATGAACCAAATCCCCGAAGAATGGGGTACAGCAGTAAACGTACAAGCAATGGTATTTGGCAATATGGGCGAAAAATCAGCTACGGGTGTTGCTTTCACCCGCGATGCTGCAACAGGCGAAAACGTGTTTAATGGCGAATATCTCATCAATGCACAGGGCGAAGATGTTGTTGCCGGTGTGCGTACGCCACAGCAAATTACGAAAGATGGCTCGTTGCGCTGGGCTAAACTTGCAGGTGTTAGCGAAGATGAAAGAATTAATAAATATCCTTCGCTTGAAGAAGCCATGCCCAATGCATACAAAGAGCTGGATGAAACCCAGAAAAAGCTGGAAAATTATTTTAAAGATATGCAGGACCTCGAGTTTACCATACAGGATGGCAAGCTTTGGATGCTGCAAACACGAAACGGTAAACGCACCGCTGCTGCAATGGTGAAAATTGCAATGGACATGTTGCGCGAAGGTATGATTGACGAAAAAACTGCAGTTTTACGTCAGGAACCCAATAAACTTGACGAATTGCTCCATCCTGTTTTCGACAAGAAAGCTATAAAAGAAGCTAACGTCTTAGCAAAAGGTCTACCTGCTTCTCCCGGGGCTGCAACCGGTCAACTGGTATTTCATGCCGACGAAGCCAACAAATTCCCGGCAACAATCCTTGCACGTATAGAAACCTCGCCCGAAGACCTTGAAGGTATGGATATTGCAAAAGGCATTTTAACTGCCCGGGGCGGTATGACATCGCACGCTGCTGTTGTTGCACGCGGTATGGGAAAATGTTGTGTATCGGGAGCCGGCGAAGTAAAAATTAACGGGAAAGCCCGTACCATGACGGTTAAAGGAAAAACATTCAACGAAGGCGACTGGGTTTCACTTAACGGTTCAACCGGTGAAGTTTATGAAGGCAAAATTGCCACCATCGACCCGGAACTCAGCGGCGACTTTGGCTCCATAATGGAACTGGCCGATAAATACCGTACCATTAACGTTCGTACAAATGCCGAAACTGAAAGAGACAGCTTGCAAGCCCGCAAATTCGGCGCCGAAGGTATTGGTTTATGCCGTACAGAACACATGTTCTTCGAAGGAGAACGCATTGTAAGGATGCGTGAAATGATTCTTGCTGATGATGAAACAGGCCGTCGTGCTGCCCTCGACAAACTGTTACCAATACAGCGCGAAGACTTTAAAGGCGTATTCAAAGCTATGGCAGGTCTGCCGGTAACTGTTCGCCTGCTCGACCCACCATTGCATGAGTTTGTACCTCACGAAGAAGCAAACCAAAAAGAAATGGCTGATGAAATGGGTATTTCGGTAGAAGTGATTAAGCAAAAGGTTTCTGATCTGCATGAATTTAATCCTATGTTAGGACACCGTGGCTGCCGCCTCGGAAACACCTATCCTGAAATTACCGAGATGCAGGCCAGGGCTATTATTGAAGCTGCCCTCGACCTGAAGAAAGAGGGTGTAAAAACCTTGCCTGAAATTATGATCCCTTTAATCGGGACAAAGAAAGAACTGAAACTTCAGGAAGAAATCGTTCGCAGCACTATCGAAAAAGTATTTGAAGAAAGAGGCGAAAGTATCGACTACATGGTAGGTACAATGATTGAAATTCCGCGTGCAGCTGTAACAGCTGACCAGATTGCCGAAGTTGCAGAGTTCTTCTCTTTTGGAACCAACGACCTTACACAGATGACCTTTGGCTACTCACGCGACGATGCAGGAAAATTCCTGCCCGTTTACCTTCAAAAAGGCCTGTTGAAAACCGACCCGTTCCAGGTACTCGACCAGGAAGGCGTTGGCCAGTTAGTTGAAATGGGTATTCAAAAAGGACGTAGCACCAACCCAAAACTGAAAGTGGGTATTTGTGGTGAACATGGTGGCGAACCAAGTTCGGTTGAATTCTGTGTACGCGTGGGTATGAACTACGTTTCATGCTCGCCGTTCAGGGTGCCTATTGCACGTTTGGCTGCCGCACAGGCTGCTTTAAAAGCATAGAAATTCAAATATTCATAATATAACAAGAAAGAGGCTGTCTCAAAAGGCAGTCTCTTTTTTTCTTTACTTACAATTTGTAAGTTACTAATAATTTTTATCGGGCTGCAAGCCCAATTTATTGAATCATTTTGAATTTTAGTGCATTGTCAGACATTATACTTTGCTGATTTACACTAAATCGAATAACAAGTTATTCGTGTA
>JAFGEV010000318.1 GCA_016931385.1 Prolixibacteraceae bacterium | reverse complement strand
TTTACAAATCGACAGGAAATATATCTTGTTTAAAATATCAAATTCAAAAAACAGCAAGGGTAATGAAAAAGCAAAAGATGAAAAGAAAGGGATTGGGCTCAAAAATGTTTCTAAACGTTTGAAACTTTTATATAAGGGAAAACATACCCTCAAAATTGAAGATGACACAAATGAGTTCAGGATAGAATTATCGCTAAAAAGAAGCATATTATGAAAATCCGTTGCCTGCTTATCGACGATGAGCCTTTACAACAGGAAATACTCAAGGATTACATTTCGGAGTGCCCGGCCCTGGAATTAAAAGCTACATTCACTGATGCTGAAGCTGTTCCGGAATATTTAAAAACGCATGAAACCGACCTTCTTTTTCTGGACATCAACATGCCCAACTTAAACGGTGTGGAGCTGGTTAAGCGTCTTCCGCATCCGCCAATGATTGTTTTTACAACAGCATACTCAGAATACGCTGTTGAAGGATTTAACCTTGAAGCTGTCGACTATCTGCTTAAACCCATTTCGTTCGAAAGGTTTTCGAAAGCAGTTTCAAGGGTTGTTGATAAAATCGGGGTACATGCAAAAAAACAATTCCTTTTTGTTAAAGCCGATAAAAAAGACTACCGCATTCTTTTGGATGACATCTTCTACATTGAAGCCATGGGCGATTATTTGCGGATACATTTAGCTGATAAAACGCTTGTAACTCACTCAACCCTGAAAAGCCTGGAAAACCAATTGCCAGCCAACAGGTTTATCCGGATTCATAAATCATATATCGTTGCTTTGTCAAAAATCGATTATGTAGAGGGCAATATGGTTAATATGAAAAATGAATCACTCAAAATTGGAGAGAACTATCGGATAACGTTTTTTAGCAAATGGAAAAATCTAATTAAATAGTAAACCAAAAGGCAGAACCACCTTCCGGATTCGGCTCTACACCAATTTCACCGCCATGCAATTCAACAAATTCCTTACAAAGGTGCAATCCCAGCCCAGTGCCTTTTTCATGGTCAGTCCCATTGGTTGAAAACCCGATGTCGATTTTAAAAAGTTTTGAAATGTCCTTATCCTTAATTCCAATACCTGTATCAATAACCCTGAATTTGATTTTTCCCATATCATCTTTTACAACTTCAACATGTACTTTGCCACCTCTGTTTGTAAACTTCACAGCATTTACAATAAGGTTCCTCAATATCGTATCAAGCATTTTATCATCGGCAAGCACTTTATCCTCAACATCAACCACCTTAGTTAAACTAATTTCTTTTGCCAAAGCTACATGATTCAAAAAATCAAATATATCATCGATTTTTTTGCTGACATTAATTTTTTCAGGGTTAAAATCAATTTTCCCGCTTTGAATCCGTGCCCACTCCAACAATTCAGAAAGAAAGTCATAATAATGATTAAGCGAAGTATTTATCAGAGCTGCATAATTTTTCGAACTGCCGATATCCCCTTTATCAAGATCTTCAATAAGCAACCCGGCAAATCCCAGTAAGGGGTTTATCGGACTTCTTAAATCATGTGCAATTATTGAAAAGAATTTATCCTTTGTTTCATTTGCTTTTTCAAGTTCCTCAAGGGTTTTGCTGTTTTTCAAAGCGATAGCTGCATAATCGCCAAAAGCGGCAGCAATACGTGCATCATTTTCATCAAAATCGACTGGTTTGCAAGCCAGCCCAATAATGCCTACGGTTTTCCCATCAATGTTCATTGGACTGAAAAGTACATTACGTAAAGCCATGTGGCCTGCCGGCATAAATTTCACCCACTCGCTTTTCATAAAGTCATTGTTGTAAACAACTTTACCCGTTCGGTAAGATTCTTCCCTTAATCCCCTTATTGGCATGGGCAGGTTTGGATTTACCGTGCATGACATACCCCCGTCTTCAAGGAAAAGTAATTCATTTTCCTGACCATCATCGGAAAGCAATGCTACATAACCGGCCTTTGCACCAATGGTTCGGGCACAACTGTCGAAAATCAGTTTAGCTGTTTTCTGAAAATCGCGGGTTTCAAGTACAGTTTGTGTAGCCTTTAACAATTCGGAAATTTCATTTTCCTTTTTCTCATGTGCCTTTAATAATTCCTGAAGTTCTTCATAAGCTTCTTTCAGGAATGTTTTTTCAGTATTTTTCTCAATTACCTTCAACAAATTCCGGTTCTCCTGCTCAAGAAACGAAATTTTGTTTTGAAGTACCTTTTTCTCAAGTTCTTTCATTTTTTCCCATTTATTGCAATTGTTACAAAATATACAAAGATTTTTAAAAAATTGTTCAAACCCGATGTTTAATCAAAATTTCAGCGACAAATAAAAGCATCCATCCCTTGAAAATTTCTTCCCGAATGCGGGTTTATTTTCTTAAATTAGTCGTTTAACAAAAAAGCAGGGGTTTATGCTCAATCTCGATTCAATTTCATTGTCGTCGATTTACGAAAAAAGGAAAAACGACCGCGACATTTTTCAGGAACTTATGCCTGTAAAAGTAAAAGAGATATTGCTGCTAGCCACAAAGTACGATGCGTATTCGATAGTGCGTGAAGGGCAGTTTTCCGACAAGATTTTTGGCGAATACCTCCAGTTAAACCTGTATTCAGCCCCGCGCTTCACCAGTGTAAACAGCTTGCCCGAAGCCCTTGAAGCTGTCGAGGGCAAACATTTCGACATGGTGATCATCATGGCCGGAGCCGACCGAAAAGCCCCACTTGAAGCAGCAAAACAATTGCATGGGAAAAAACCCCGGCTTTCAATTATTTTGCTTGTAAACAACAACTACGACCTGGCCTGGTTTACAACCACTGCCGAACCACTCCATTTTATCGACCGTGTGTTTGTTTGGAACGGAAATACCAGCATTTTTCTTGCAATGATTAAATATCTTGAAGATAAGAAAAACGTTGATCGCGATGTAAAAGTTGGTAATGTCCGTATAATTCTTTTGGTTGAAGATTCTGTAAAATATTATTCCCGCTACCTACCCCTTCTCTATACCAACATCATGCTGCAAACCCAGGATCTTGTATCAGACGATTCGACCGATGAATTGCACATGATCCTCAAAATGAGGGCGCGGCCAAAAATCCTGTTAGTTAGCAATTATGAAGAAGCTCATAGGATTGTAAACATGTATAAAGATAACCTGTTGTGTGTAATCAGCGATGTTAAATTTGCCAAGGAAGGAAACGAAAACAGCGATTCGGGTATCGAGTTGCTTAAATATGTGAAAGCTAACCTTGAGTTTCCTATCCCCCTGCTCCTGCAATCGCACGAAGTGGCAAACGCCAAAAGGGCAAAGGAGATTGGAGCAGAATTTATCAACAAAAATTCCGACAGTCTTTCAAAAGATATCCGGAATTTCATCCATAAAAAACTGGGGTTTGGTAACTTTGAGTTTCTAATGCCCGATGGTCGTAAAGTGGCCGAAGCACATTCCCTGCACGAGTTTCAGGAACTGATGAAAAAAATCCCCATCGAATCGCTCATTTTTCACGGGCACGACAATGCTTTCTCTACCTGGCTGATGGCAAGGGGCGAAATTAACATGGCCGAAATGCTGAAGGCCCACCAGGTTGATGAATTTGAACACCACAAAGACCTGCGCAACTTTATCCTGAATATTTTTGAAGAGGTAAAAATGCAGCAACTAAGGGGAAGAATCGTAAATTTCGATCCAACCCTTGTTGCCATTAACCGTTTTATCATCAGGCTTAGCAAAGGCTCTCTTGGGGGTAAAGGCCGCGGGCTGGCCTTTATTTCAAACTTCATTGAAAATATCGAGTTTAAAAAAATCATTCCCGATATCAATATTCGTATTCCGGCAACCGCTATTATCGGCGCCCTTGAGTTCGATTCGTTTATCGAGACTAACGACTTGTACAACAAAATCATTATCGGCCATAACTATAGCAACATTAACGAGTTGTTCCTGAATGCAAAACTTCACGAAGCGCTTACCGAAAGGCTGTTCCAATACCTTGTAACCATGCGGATGCCCCTGGCTGTCCGCTCTTCGGGCCTGTTCGAAGACTCACTTTTACAGCCCTTTGCCGGAGTTTACAGTACATTCCTGATCCCGAACAACCATCCCGACATAAATATAAGGCTTAACCAGCTTGTTACGGCAATAAAGCTGGTGTACGCGTCAACATTCACCAACTCGGCCCGTTCATATTTCGATGCTGTAAATTATAAAGTTGAAGAAGAAAAAATGGCCGTGATCATTCAGGAAATGGTGGGACATGATTTTAATGGTAAGTTCTATCCCCATATCAGCGGGGTTGCCCAGTCGTATAATTATTACCCGGTATCATATATGAAGCCCGAAGATGGATTCTCGGTAGCCGGGGTTGGCCTTGGCATGTACGTTGTTGGCGGTGAAAAATCGTACCGGTTTTGCCCTCGTTACCCCGACATTAACCCTACACTGGTAAAAGACCAGATGCGCGATACACAAAATCAGTTTTATGCCATCGACCTTAACACCCCCCAATTCAGCCTCGAAAATGATGGTGAGATGGCTACCATTAAAAAGTATAAAATAAAAGAAGCCGAGAATGACGGAACCCTTGCAGACTGCGCTTCGACTTACGACTATGAAAACGACTGCCTTGTACCGGGCATCGACATGAAAGGGCCGCGGGTGATCGACTTTGCCAATATCCTGAAATATAATTCCATGCCCCTGGCCAACTCACTGAGCATATTGCTTAAAATTTTCAGGGAAGCAATGGGAACACCTGTCGAGCTGGAATATGCCGTTGACCTTAAACCCTGTCAGGAATACAGGTTGCCAACCCTTTACCTGCTGCAAATCAAACCGCTGATCAGGAAAGAAGACCTCATGGAAATTACCATTGACAGTGCCGACCTCGAGAATGCATTCATGTACACCGTTAACGGTATGGGAAACGGTAAAATCGAAACGATCCGCGATGTATTGTATGTCGACCTGGCTTCATTCGACCGTACACGGACACGCGAGATGGCCGATCAACTTGGAAAACTGAATGAAAATTTACTAAATGAAAACAGGGAATATATACTGATAGGGCCCGGGAGATGGGGGACACGCGATCCATACACCGGGATTCCCGTAAACTGGTCGCAAATATCGAACGCCCGGATTATTGTTGAAGTCGGGCTCGAAGATTTTCCGCTCGATGCCTCGCTGGGATCTCACTTCTTTCACAATGTCACTTCGATGAACGTTGGTTATTTTGCTGTGCCATATAACTCAACAAAAGAATTTATTCATATCGATATGCTGAAAAAAATTCCTCTTGTAAGCCATACACCGTTTATCAAACATGTCAGGTTCCCGAAACCCGTCACTGTTCTAATGGACGGGCATAAAAGAGAGATGGCCATTAAAACCAATTTCAAAATTATGTGATTCCTTCTTGCCGTTATATTATGAAATCTATTCATGTTTTGAAATACAATTATATCCTGATTTTTGCTTTACTGATATATGGGTGC
>JAFGEV010000317.1 GCA_016931385.1 Prolixibacteraceae bacterium | reverse complement strand
TAGTACCCGGGGCGGGAATCGAACCCGCACTTCATTGCTGAAACTGGATTTTGAGTCCAGCGCGTCTACCAATTCCGCCACCCGGGCTTTTTCTGGAATTGGGTGTGCAAATATAATTTAATTTTCTTTTCGAGAAAATATCAAAACCAACATTTACTTTTTTGAACTCTTTTAAAAAGGTATTGTTTTATCTTTTGAATTCCAGGTTTTCAAACGACATCAGGTCTGTTTTACCGTATTTCATGTATCCCAAAGCTTTTTCAATTTCGTACCTGCTCTTGTTGTATTTGTGATTTACATCATCGGCCACATCGTAAAGCTTTTCCATTGCGGGAATGCTTTCCGTAATTTTAAGTTTACCTATTGCCCATATCGTACTGTTCATTGTTTTTACACTGATGGAATTATCCTGTAATTGCAAAACAAGCGCTTCACGGGTGGTGCAGTCGTACTTTTCAGCTGCGGCTGTACCAATTTCGATGAGGCTTCTTTTTATTTGCTGTTTTGTATAGAAGAATGAACCGGCTAACAGAAGCATCCCGGTTAGAAAGACAAACATCAGGATTTTGAGTATTTTCATTTTTTATAAATTTAGTTATCAATTGAATAACGCATTTTTTAAGTGATTATTTTCTTTTAGAACAAAATCGGTTTAGATTTGAAAGAAAATTTTCAGTATGCGTGTAGTTATTCAAAAAGTATCACGGGCATCGGTAACCGTTGAAGGAGAAATTGTTTCGTCGATTGGGCACGGGTTGCTTATTTTACTGGGCATTGAAGATGCCGATACCGATGAAGATATAACCTGGTTGTGCCGGAAAATTGTGCAGCTCCGTATTTTCCTCGACAGTGATGGCGTTATGAACCGCAGTGTACTCGATGAAGACGGGGATATTATTGTTGTGAGCCAGTTTACCCTTCATGCACAGGTAAAGAAAGGAAACCGCCCTTCGTACATCAAAGCCTCAAAGCCCGATTTTGCCATACCCATGTATGAAAGGTTTTGCAAACAACTTTCTGTTGACCTTGGCAAACCAGTCGGACGTGGAAAGTTTGGCGGTTATATGGCCGTTGAACTGGTTAACGACGGGCCTGTAACAATTTGGATTGATACAAAAAATAAAGAATAGAGCCATGAATGATATAACCTTAAAGCAAGCGCAACAAGAAGTCGATAACTGGATACAAACCATTGGTGTGCGTTATTTTAGCGAGCTCACCAACATGGCCATCCTTACCGAAGAAGTTGGTGAACTGGCCCGGGTTATGGCCCGTAAATACGGCGACCAGTCGTTCAAAGAAAATGAAACTGCAGAAAACATGGCCGATGAAATAGCCGATGTATTGTGGGTGCTGATCTGCCTGGCCAATCAAACCGGCGTTGACCTGCAGGAGGCTTTTGTAAAGAATATTGAGAAGAAAACAAAGCGGGATAAAGACAGGCATCATCAAAATCAAAAACTTAGGTAAAAAAGCATTCATATCAATAAATTGATTTTGTAACTTTATGCCTGCCATCAAACTTCAAACTAAAAATGTTATTGAACTTGAAGTAATACAGAATAAAATCTTTGAAATAAGGAGACACCGTGTAATGCTCGATATTCATTTGGCTGAATTATACGAAGTTGAAACTAGAACTCTGAAACAAGCTGTTCGTAGAAATTATCAACGATTCCCGAAGGATTTTATGTTTGAATTGACAGAAAAAGAATTTCAATTTTTGAGATCACAATCTGTGATCTCAAGCTTTAAATCAACACGTTACAGTCCACTTGCCTTTACTGAACAAGGAGTTGCCATGCTTTCATCGGTATTAAGAAGTGAACAAGCGATTAGAGTGAATATTGAAATTATGAGGGCTTTTGTAAATTTGAGGAAACTTTCATTGAATTATTCCGAATTGGCAAATAAGATTGATTCCCTCGAAGATAAGTACGACAAACAATTCAGTGAGGTTTTTCAGGCTTTACGCTATTTAATTGATCCCCCAAAAAAGGAAAGAAGAAAAATTGGCTATACAGCAAACAACGATAAATAAATATCATGACAAACGAACAATTTTCTATTGACCATAAACAGTTGGAGAGTGACATAAACACCATCATCACCAATGCAAGAACCATAAACAATACGCTTGAGAACAAAAAACTGGCGTTATCAATCATCGATTTAACCACGTTGAATTCAACCGATACCAATGAAAAAGTAAAGGCATTTACCGAAAAGGTGAATCAGTTTCCTGAAACATTTCCGGGTTTGGAAAATATTGCGGCAATATGTGTTTATCCAAATATGGTGAAAGTTGTTGAAGAAACCCTGCAACTGCCCGAAGTGAACGTTGCATCGGTTTCGGGTGGTTTTCCATCATCAATGACTTTTACAAAGGTGAAAATTGAAGAAACAAAGATGGCACTTAAGGCAGGTGCTGATGAAATTGACATTGTACTTGCACTTAGCCATTTTCTTGCCGGTGAATATCAGGAAGCCCACAACGACATAGCAGCCATCAAAGCTGTTATGGGCGATGCTCACCTGAAAGTGATCCTGGAAACCGGGGCCCTTGAAACGCCTGAAAATATCTGGAAAGCTTCGATGCTGGCCATAAATGCCGGTGCCGATTTCATAAAAACTTCAACCGGTAAACTTAATCCGGCAGCAACACCACTGGCTGCTTATGTGATGTGTTTGGCCATTGCCTATCATTACGAGCAAACCGGGCTAAAAATTGGTTTTAAGCCTGCAGGCGGCATATCAACTTCTGATGATGCCCTGATTTATTTATCGATAGTAAATGAGGTGCTGGGCGATGAATGGCTTAATCCCCAACTTTTCAGGATTGGAGCAAGCCGGCTTGCCAACAATTTGCTTACTGACATTTGCGGAAAGGAAGTAAAATATTTTTAAAAAGTAATATTGATTTCAGTTCACTCAGTTCACTCAGTTCACTCAGTTTATTCAATTTATTCAGTAATTTCAGTTCATTCATTCTATGCTCAGCATTTTGTCAACATTAAACGACCCTGCCTTTAACCTGGCAGCCGAAGAGTATCTTTTCAGAAATTCGGATGATGATTTGTTGTTTTTGTACATCAATTCGCCATCGGTAGTTATTGGCAAACATCAGAATGCTCTTGCAGAAATTGATCCCTGGTATATTTATGAAAACAAAATCCCGGTAATCCGCAGATTGTCGGGAGGAGGGGCAGTTTATCACGACCCGGGCAACCTGAACTTTTCATTTCACAAAACAGTAGCTGATCCGGCAAAAATTTCTTTTTCAGTTTTTACCATACCCGTTGTCAAAGCATTAAAACAAATGGGCATCCCGGCTGAAATAACCAAACGCAACGATATTTTTGTTAATGGCCTCAAAGTTTCAGGCCACGCCGAGCATGTTTTCCGCAAAAGGGTATTAAGCCATGGAACCCTTTTGTTAAATGCAAACCGGGAAAAATTGTCAAAAGCCTTGCATGTTGCTCCTGGATTATATTCAGGCAAGGCAATTAAATCGGTCAGGAGCAATATTGCCAACATTTCCGATTTCCTTAAAAAACCAATTTCGATGAATGAATTTATTGCAAGTATAAAAACACATTTTGATGAAACTGGTGGAGAGGGATTTAAAAGTTTTACAAAAAATGAAATTGCCACAATAGAAAAACTGGCCAATGAAAAATACCGTACCTGGGAATGGAATTTTGGATATTCGCCGGCATATGTTTTTCAGAACGAAGGCAGGCTTAATGATGAAATCAATTTTTCATGTACACTCCATGTTGAAAATGGAATTATTGGTAAAGCTTTATTTGAAGGTGAGAAACTACCTTCAGGGCTTAAAACGATAGAGAAAGCTTTGTCTGGAAACAGGCATGAAATCGAAACTTTTAAAAATCTTATCGCGATCAATAAAGGAAAAACAATTTCGACAAATGACGAAAAGACTTTGCTACAAGGCTTGTTTTAATTAATGTTTTTTCGTTTTATTCCCTTACCTGTCTTTTGTTGAAAAAGTACTGATTTGATGGTGCCTTACTCCGCTTTCCGAAATAATTTCAACCCTGACAACATATTCTGTCCTTATTTCATTTGCTTTTAATTGAAGTACAATCTTTCCTTCATCGTTTGGAACCAGGTTAGTACCCCAGAACAATGTGGTTTGGTATTTCCAGATTTTTTCGGGCATTTTTGAAGCATCAAATATAGTGTTGGGCTGAAAACCCGATACTTTTGATGCAGGTTCAGGAATGAAATCTTCGGGTTTTTGACGTGTTGTGATCTCAATTATGCCTACGGAATTTAATCCCGTGTATCTTTGAATTTCAACAGGGCTGGTGCTGATGTTTATCGATTTGACATCGAATGGATTAATGGTATTCAGAACAGAAATGTCGGTACCCATTTTCTGGCCGTCAATGACAATAAGCGCCCCCGACTGATAATTTAGCGAATTATTAGATCCGTAAAAAACAATCTGGTTTCCATCAAGACGGAAAGGCTTTGTCATTTTTATTACATCGAGAACGCTTGATCCCGACTGGAGCATTTTTTCGGTACGTGTAGAAGTTTCAGTTTTGGTTTTACGGTTTTCATTCCCTAACAGTTTTAACAAATTGCTGTTTTGGTTGTAATAATCCAGAAACTCACCTTTTTCGAATGAATACCTTGGTTTAAATGATTTGAGCAGAATAATTTCTTCGAGTGATTCATCAAAAGTACGGTCGAGGTGTACAGTGTACGATTTTTTTCCCGAACTGTTAAACGCTTTTATGGTTAAATCGTTCGATTTGCTTATTTTGTCAAATGTAAAGCGACCCTTTTCATCGGTTGTTGTATTTGCCAGGGTAAGGTTTTCCTGCTGAATTGCCATAACTGTTGCCTTTGGCACGGGTTTCCGATTTTTATCGGTTACAAATCCGCTAATTGTTTTTCCCGAAGCAGGTTTGATGTATTCGTTGCCTTCAAGCAAATCGTAAAAGTTATGGTATTTGTATTCATTGGCTATCAACTCAAGGTTTGTGAGGTAAATGTCGAGAACCGTTTTGGGAACAGGTGATTTGAGCTGATACTTCATTAATGAATGGTAATTATAATCGTTTTGATCATATAGGCTGTATTTATCAACTATGCTAATGTCGGCTTCGGAGTAACCAAAACGTGAAATGAAATTCGACAGATCAATAGTAATATCTATATCGCCATCGGTTTCAGAGGGTGTAAAATGGGTTGTAATATCCAGGTTTATATCTTCGTTAGGTGTATTGTAAACCAACCTTTCCGATAAGATTCCATCGCTTGGGTGTATGACCACAAAATTAATTATTCCGCGGGGTAGTTGCGCTGTTGATATTTTCATGTTTGTTTTTTCCTTTGCAACAAGGTTGTAAGCCATTCTCAGTTGCCCGCCCGCAAATGCAGCAACGGAAACTGTGTCGTTTATATATTTTCCATTTGTGGTGAGCAAAACCTTGAGGGTTGAGTCTTCGGTTTTCTGGAGCGAAAAAATACATCCATCGATGACCGCCTCGGGGAGTTCAAATTCCTGGCCTTTCCCGTATTCACTTTCTATAACGAACAGATATTTTTGCGAGGGCATTGGCATGATGTTGATTAAACCATAGCCTTCTTTCATCGATTTGCCCATGCCAACAACATTGTTCATCTGGTCGACAACCTTCCCCGATATTTCAATTGGTTCACCAAACGGGTTTGTTGACCGGTATAGGATCCGTTGAAGGTTGTTGGTAAGCAATGTGCCACCTTCGGGAAAAAATTCAATTACAAGGTTGTCGTCGACAGAATATACCGGAAGCCTTTGATAGATATTGGATTTACCCGATGACCTGACTTCTAAAAATAACCCGTTGCTAATTTTCCCAGGTATTTTAAATTTGAATTCATTCACCGCGTTTACGTCAACCGTAATTTTTTCGGTAAACTTATTCAGGTTGTAATCGTTTAACGAAATAATGAGTTTTTCTCTTCTGTTACCGGGTGTGATTGCTGTAAGGTTAATGAGCAATTTTGCATCATCGCCGGGTGCATATATTTTTTTATTCATTTTCAGGCCGAGAAGGTAATCGTTCCTTTTCAGCATGTTTATTGTAAGGGCTTTGACTCCCGAAAGCGATGCATCGCTGGTTGCAATGGCCTTTGGCGTAAAAGCAACCAGGTAAGCGTTTCCTTCCTGAGTCCAGCTGGGGATTGTAATTTCATTGCTGCATATTCCGTACGTTATCAGGTATTTGTTGTCGGCAATTACCTGCCCCGATTCACTTTTAAGCATGACTATCAACTCGGGCTCACTCGATGCATTTTCAGATAATGTATTATAGACTTCGGCCTTGAACCATATTTTCTCCCCAGGGCTGTAAATATCCTTATCGGTTTTAATAAAAACTTTGGTTTTCGTGTTGTTTTTTTCGAGTTCTTTTAAAGCATTTGACAATTTAAGAAGGTTTGGGTCATTTTCCTGGCCAATGCCATGAAATGAGATGAATATTGCTATCAGTATAAGTATTGAGTTTCTCATAATATTCTTATTTATTATTGTTTACGATAATTATATCGTGACTGTCGAATTTTTTAATCGCATTTTCGAGGTCGTCCTCGGGTTTAATTACATTGTATGTTTCCCAGAAATTTTTATCGTACCCGTTTATTTTTTCGGTAAAAAATTCATTTGGCTTAAAGATTTCTTTTCGGCTGAAATGTTGCAGGTCGCCTTTTTCAATATTTGTAACAAGCATTTCGGAGATGCTGTGAAAATTTGTTTTCTCCCTTTTTTCCCGATTGTTTATTCTGATGCGCATTGAGCTTATGGCAAGGTTTAAGTACCATTTTCCGTCAATCTGCCTGTATTGGGTAACGTATTTCAGCTCAGTAGGTATAGCCTTGCAGTCCCTGGGTTCTTTCTCTATCATCATGCGCCTTGCCTGTGTTAAGCCCTTACGGGTAAAATTGAATTCGACACGTGAAAGCGCCCAGGTTTCAATGTCAAAGTAAAGCAGCCCTTCGTATAATAATTCCCTTAGGTTGAAAATTGGTTTAAAAGATATTACAACGGTTTTCCTGCCTGCAATCAGGGTTATTTTTTCAAAATTGTACAGGTACAGATCCCTGAATTCTTCACTTATAAAACTTTCGTGGTTTTTAACAATATCGAGCCGGGTTATGTAGTAGGGGCCTCCTTTAAGCCTGAACTTTATCTCGTTAAAAGGTTGTAAATTGGCGCTTTTCCGCCCTTTCAGGAATTTTACATGGTCGTTTTTAATTTCATTTCCATAAGGAGCTTTCAGTACATTGAGCACGGCCTCCGAAACATCGGTGTAATTTTCATTTTCCTTGATTATTTCCCGGTAATAAGTAGTCAAAAGCGTGTAATCTTTTTCATAATTTTTATCAAAGTTTTCGATGTACCTGTCGAGAACTTCAACCGGGTTGTAATGAAAAACATCGATGGTTTTCAGTTTATAAGTTTCCCTGACAAGTTTTATGTTTACTTCAGAACTGTCAGGTTTTTCAAGAGGTAAATCGAATGATGAAAAACCCAGGCACGAAAATCGCAGGGTATCGGACCAGTATTTTTTTGGAATTTTTATTACAAACTTTCCGTCTTGGTTAGAAATTGTTCCAATAGCACGGCCTAAAATGGCTATGTTACAAAACGGAATGGGTTCATCGTTTTTTGTTTCGATAATTGACCCTCTTAATATTTTGTAGGAAACGGGTTCTTCAACAACTTCATTTTTTAACGGGTATATAATAACCTGATTGTTCAGTGCATGGAATGTAAGTATTTCAGGGTTGATTAATGAACTGATAAGTGAGTACAAGGTCACTCGTTTCGAATCGGGTTTAATTATCTGACTTGCTTCAAACAATACAGGGTTGTATGAAAAGTGTACGCCTGTTTTTTGGGTAACCGAATCGAGAAGAGCCGATTTAGTAATTGAATCGGCCGGAAAAGAAAGTTCATACGAAAGAACATCGTTGCCTTGCTGGCCGTGTAAATTTACGGCCAGCAATAACAACAAAATTCCTGTAATGTATGTTAACGTTTTCACGGCTTCCCTTGTAATTATTCTTTTTCAATCCCTAAAATATTTCTTTTAGGACAAACGATGATCTGAACTCAACACCATTTCGCAAAACGGTCATTTTTATCTTTTTATCCTGCCTTTGTCGCAACATCAGGTTAATGTCGTTTAATGACAAATCTTTGTGATTGGTGTAATTTAGGGCTATCAACTGGTCGTTTTCGCGGAAACCGGCAATCCAGGCCGGCGAGTCCTCAATTACGTTACTAATTGTATAAACCGGAATGCCCGGCACTGGGTTAATGATCTCGAGACCGCTCATGTTATAATAGAATTTGTCGCGATAATCGACATTAGGCCTCATAATTAACCTTTGGTTAAAGTAATCGAAATACAACGTATAGCGCCTGAGTATTTCTCCGCCAATAGAACCATGGCGTTGCTCCTGCTTGATAACATTATTGATGTATTCCGACTCGGGATATGAAACAATCGGGTTGTCGAGGGGCAATCCTCCAATCCATAAAGTTTCAATACGACCTTTGTAGCCAAACAATTCGCCGCCAAGCCCAACCCCCAGGAACGAGTAGATGTTGTTTTCGGGGATATTGATATTCGAATTTGAGTAAGGCGATAACCAAAGTGCATCGCTTGCCCCGGTGTCGATAAGCAAAACAGTTGGTACAACCTGGCCGCTGTCCTGAATTATATCGGCACGGATCACAGGGTTGTTGCGCACAAAGTGAATAGGCATAACAATATCTTTTTTCCGCGGCCGGTATTGAAAATGCTGGGGCTTATACAGCCTGATCTGCTCGGCCTGATAATTCACCTGAACAATGTAATTTTTAAACATGTTCATTCCTATGAGCCCGTGTACAGGCATCCCAAGGATTTGAGAAATCTGAAAGTTTTCATCAATAATCACATTTATCTTCTGATGTGTGGCTTCCAGTCCGGGCAAAGTAATGGTGTTGTCGCCCGACTGATAGGCCTGGGTCACCAGTTCATTGCCCAGCCCCCTGAGCTCGATAGGTTTCATATAATTTAGGTTAAGCTCTTCAACCAATGTAAGCTCTGTAATAATAGGGTCGCGTACACCGGTATCGAGAATAAAATTCATGGTATCGGAACCATTTATGCTTACGGGGATAACAATCAGGTTGCTAATCTGTTTGAATTCGAATGTTATCGATTTCTTTTTCGGGTTGGTGAACATAAAACCTGATGAAGGTGTAGCATAAAGTTTTTCGAAATCGATATGCTCCGAAAGCGGGATGTAATCGCGGATTATTAACAGGTTATCTTCAATTTCGAAAATCAGGTAAAAATCATCCATCAGCTTTTCAAGTACTTCTTTAACCGATTTGTTCGAAATGCTCAGGTTCACCCTTTTCCCTTTAATGAGTTTAGAGTTGTAGTCGAAATCGAGATTGAACTGATCGCAAATCTTGCGGATCACATCTTCAAGTGGTTCATTTTCGGCATATACCGAAATGCTTTGATCGAGAATGTTGACATTTTTCTGGGCATATAAATCGCCTGTAGTCAACAAGGTAAAAAAAAGTGCAGAGGAGAGGATCAACGTTTGTATTTTTCGTTTCATAGCTTTAAAATTTTAAGTTAAACGTACGGCATTTACTTTTGCCTTTGGCAATGGCAAATACCAACCAACTCCTTAATTATTCTGAATTATATAGTTATTATTTCCTTCTTTGTTAAGTCTCAGGTTTAAGGTTAGTGCAACAACTTCCATGATATACTCAGGATCCTGTTTTGAAAAGGAAGCGCTAAGTTTAAGGTTCAGGTCAACTTGGTCATCAACATCGATTTGGATATTGTAAGCATGGTGCAATGTTTCAAAAACCTCACTTAATGGGGTGTAGTTAAAACTTATTTCACGCGTATGCCATGCGAGTTTGTTAGGGTTGTAACTTTCGGATAGCAACAAACGGCGGTTTGTTTTGTTCAGTGTGCCTTTTTGCCCGGGATGCAATATAACTTTTTCATGTTCCAGGCCGGCTTTTGTATCGGCCAGTTCAACGCTGCCGGTTTCCACAATCACTTCAACCATTTCCGACTTCTCGTAAGCACAAACGTTAAACGACGTACCGAGTACTTTAACAGAAGCCTCTTTCGTTTTGATTACAAATGGTTTTTCCACATTGGGGGTTACATCGAAAAAGGCTTCACCAACAAGGAAAACTTCCCTGGTATTTCCTTCAAATGATTCTGGATATTTAATCTCTGAAGCATAGTTAAGGCTTACTATTGATCCGTCGGGAAGCAACAAAGCCTGGTTTGATTCTTTATATTGTGCGGTGATTTCCCTAACGGAACCGGTGTTTTGAACCGAAAGCTTCCAAACTGTAAATCCTGCAGCTATAAGCAACACTAATACTGCAGCAATACGTAATAATGGTTTTATTGAAAAATTCTTTTTGAGGCTTATTGCCTGGTCAATTTTTCCCCATGCATTATCGGTATTATATTTATCAAGGCTGAGGAAAAGGCTTGTTTTTTCGAATGTTTTTTTTGACTGGCCAATGATCCTCTGCACATTCTCATCGGCAGCCAATCTTTCGAATTCTTCCTTTTCCCCGGCACTTAACTTTTCTTTAGATAAATGTTTGACAATAATATTCCACTGATCTCCCTTCAACATATTTTTCTCTTTTTAACTAATGGATTTTTGAAATTCTGCATTAGTACTGTTTTGACATTTGATAGCTGCATTACCCCTATTTTTAATTCCAGGCAGTGAAATAAAAAAAGTCAAGAGCAAGTGTTTAAGTGAACTAAGCTTTTCTCGTAAATCCTTTAAGGCTTGTCCCATCTGGGTTTCAACAGTTTTGATCGATATTCCCAGGCGGTCGGCAATTTCGCGGTACTTTAAACCTTCGTCGCGGCTCAGTAAAAAAATTTCCTTCCTGCGTGCAGGGAGAGAATCAATCCCCTCGCGTATTTTCTTCTGAAGGTCAACTTCGAGCAAATAATCGTCGGGGTTGAAACTTGTATTGTCATTTTGAATCACCTCATTTTTATAACCGAGTTTGATTTTTTGATGCTTTATATAATTCAGGCATCGGTTCCTTACAGAGCTAAAGAGGTAGTTTTTCACCGAAGTATTAATATCGAGCTCCATGCGTTTTTCCCATACTTTCAGAAAAAAGCCCTGTACAACCTCTTCACATTCGTCGGCATCGGCGATGTATTTTCGCGAAAAATGGCAAAGGGGGGCATAATAATACCTGAAAAGCTTTTCAAAACTTTGTTTGTTCCCTTCTTTAATCTGTTGAAAAAGTTCCTTTTCGTTGTCCATGCAAAAAAGTGATAAACCAACCCAATTTACAAAATATTCATTAAGGGTGAATTAAAGAAAGGACATCCGGGATGTGATTTTCCCTTTAGAAGGGATTTAAATATTTTAAGGATAAAACAACAGGGTAATTACATTTTAATTTCAATCAATTCCAGTATTCGTTTTGTATCAATTGCCTCTATAAATCTTAAATATCAATTTTGAAATTGTTCTCTTTGGGTTAATTAATCCCGAAAGAACTTCTTAAACACCCATTATTGCAATCCCGATGAGGAACGATATCAGGAGAAGCAATCTTTCGTTTTAACCCGAAAGTAGGGTATTATACCAAAAATTAATGATGAGAGAACCTAGTATCATTCTACTATTTTTTCCTTTCAATAATATATTGAATCAGTTGTGCCATGGCGAGTGATGCTTCGTTTTGTGGGAACGCACTTAGCTTTTCAAGGGCTTCGTTGCAAAATTGGTTCATTTTTTTGATGGAATATTCAATGCCGTTTTTTTCATTCACGAGGTTTATCAATTCCTGAACTTTATCTTTTCGCAGGTTCTTTCTTTTTACAATGTTCAAAATCTTTCTTTTCTCGCCTGGTGTTGAATTATTGAGCACATGGATCAATGGTAAGGTAATTTTCTTTTCTTTAATATCGTTACCTGTTGGTTTGCCAATTTTGTCTTTTCGTTGGTAATCGAAAATATCGTCGCGTATCTGAAAAGCCAGGCCGGCAAGGATGCCGATTTCATACATGCGGCTGATAAGATCAGGATCGGGATTAACTGAATTTACCCCAACTGCAATGCTGGTGGCAAAAAGCGATGCCGTTTTTTTTCTGATAATTTCGATGTAAGTCTCTTCGTCAATATCAAGTTTCCTGCTTTTTTCATACTGAAGAAGTTCTCCTTCAATCATCTCTTTCACAGCTTTTGAGCTGATGTCAAGTATCTCGTATGCCTTACCTTCAGTTGCTATCAATAAGCCTTTGGCCAGTAAAAAATCTCCAAGCAAAACCGAAATTTTATTTTTCCAGAGCGCGTTGATCGAAAAATATCCCCTGCGTTCATACGAATCATCAACCACATCGTCGTGAATTAGCGAAGCCGAATGTAACAACTCGATGGTAGTAGCTGCAAGGTATGTGTTGTGGTTTATTTCCCCATGCATTTTTGCGGCAAGGAAAACGAAAAGTGGCCTTATTTGCTTTCCCCTGGTCCTAATAACATAGTTCACAATAATGTTAAGTATCCTTATGTCCGATTTGGTTGCCTTTCTGAAGAAACTTTCAAAATTTTTCAATTCCTTCGCTACCGGGGTCTTTATTTGATTTAAAGTAATCATGTATTGCATTATGATGCTCAAATGTAAAAATAGTTAACCATTTATTTGATGAAACAAACATGAATTTTATTATTTCACCAGTTTTCTTGCGGATACATATTAAATAATGTTTTTCTTCATTGTTGAAGCAAATTAATATCAATTATATAGGCTGAATTTTTACATTTGTAGCATAAAACCGTATAGAATGGCAAAAGAAGAATTTCCTGATGAAAGCTTGGAAAAAGCAGCTTATATGCTTAAGTCGATAGCACATCCCGTGAGGGTTTCAATATTGTGCCTACTAAAAAACAGTGAAAAACTTACGGTAACCCAAATTTATTCACAACTTGAAATTGGACAATCGAAAGCTTCACATCACCTGGGTATTTTAAAAGTAAACGATGTGCTGGGCTCTTCAAGGGAAGGAAAAAATACAGTATACTTCCTAAAACATAAATCTTTAGGGAAAATAATCGATTGTATTCGCGAATGTACATGCAGCAGTTAGTTGTTTTTATGAAAGTTATATTAACAATTTTTGTTTTGCTTTGTTATCATAGCATATAAAAGATTGATAATTGAAAATATTATGGCAAAAATAAGGGTGACCAAATACTATGATTTTGAAATGGCCCATGCCTTATGGAATTACGACGGGATTTGTAAAAACATACACGGGCATAGCTACAAATTGTACGTGACAGTATCAGGCGAGCCAATAAATGACCCCGATAATAAAAAAAACGGTATGGTAATCGATTTTGGCGACCTGAAACGAATTGTAAAAACAAACATTGTTGATGTATTCGACCACACGCTTGTGGTAAGCAAACATGCCCCGCATGAAAAATTGCTCGAACTGGGGCAGATGTACGAAAGGCACCATGTGGTCGATTTTCAGCCTACCTGCGAGAACCTTGTCTTGCATTTTGTAGGCATTATTAAACCGCTTCTGCCCAAAGGAATTACCCTGAAAAACCTGAAGCTTTACGAAACTGCTAATTCAAGCGCCGAATGGGACGCCGATGATAATTAATAACCATGGACAGTGAAAACAGACCTGAAAAGAAGCTTTTTTTATTAGATGCTTATGCCTTAATATATCGTTCGTACTTTGCTTTTATCCGTAGTCCCCGAATCAATTCAAAGGGATTAAATACTTCAGCAATTTTCGGATTTGTAAATACCCTTGAACAAGTTTTGAATTCAGAAAATCCTACGCACATTGCCGTGGCCTTCGATGTACATGGCGATACTTTCAGGCACGAAATGTTTTCTGAATATAAAGCAAACAGGGAAAAAATGCCTGAGGATATCAGGCTTGCCGTTCCTTATATCCGCGACATCATTAAGGCCCACAACATCCCAATCATTGAAAAATTGGGTTTTGAGGCCGACGATATTATTGGCACTTTAGCCAACAAGGCCGAAAAAGAAGGTTTCATAACTTATATGATGACCCCAGATAAAGATTATGCCCAACTTGTTTCAGAAAAGAAACTAGTTTATAAACCGGCAAAAGGTGGCGCCAAACCTGAACTTTGGGGAGTAGATGAGGTCAATGAAAACTTCCAGGTTTCAGAACCCTCCCAGGTAATTGATATATTGGGACTAATGGGCGATTCGGCCGACAATATTCCCGGTTGTCCGGGTATTGGCCCAAAAACAGCTATGAATCTGATTTCCGATTATGGAAGCATCGATGGTGTATATGCAAACCTCGATAAGCTTAAAGGAAAGATGCTGGAAAACCTTCAGGCCTATAAAGATCAGGTTTATCTTTCGCGTGAACTTGTTATTATCAACCAGGAAGTTCCCATTGACTACAATTTTGATGATATGAAGCTTACTGTGGCAAACAGTGAAGAACTGCTTAAGTTGTACAATGAACTTGAATTCCGTACATTGTCGCAAAAACTTACTTCAAACAATAGCCAGGCACCAAAAGCCCCAACCTTTGAACAAGGTTCTTTATTTGCTTCAACCGAAGTTGAAACAACAACGGAACAACCTGCCATGAGGGACATAAGCACGGTTCAGCATAAATATTACAAAATTGAAACTGCCATTCAGCGGGCTTCACTTCGTGCCGAGCTGGCAGTTTCAGATGCTTTTTGTTTCGACACCGAAACAACCGGCCTCGACCCGCATTCTTCAAAACTGGTTTGTATATCGTTTTCATATAAACCACATGAAGCTTGGTGTGTATTACTTCCAGCCGATGACAATGAAGCCCAATTGGTTGTAAAAGAGTTCAGGGAGGTTTTCGAAGACGAAACAATAATGAAGGTTGGGCAGAATATAAAATTCGATATGCTAATGCTGGCCCAATACGGGATTGAAGTAAAAGGAAGACTCTTCGACACCCTGATAGCCCACTACCTTATCCAACCTGAACTGAGGCATAACCTCGATTATTTGTGTGAGATATACCTGAACTATAAAAAAGTTCCTACCCAGGAGCTTATCGGGCAAAAAGGAAAGAACCAACGTTCGATGCGCTCGGTAGATGAGGATAAGTTGGTTGAATATGCATGTGAAGACGCCGACCTAACTTTTCAGTTAAAAACAATGCTCGAAAAAGAGTTGGCTGAAAACAACTTAAATAGTTTGTTCATCGATATTGAAATGCCCCTGATACCCGTTCTGACTAAAATGGAACTTAACGGTGTTACTATCGACACCGGGGCCCTAAAAAAATATGCAGGCGAATTAAGGGAGCAACTCATTGTCCTTGAAAAAGAAATCTATAACCTTGCCGGAGAAGAATTTCTTATTTCATCGCCAAAACAACTGGGAATAATACTGTTCGAAAAATTAAATATTGATACAAACGCGAAACTGACAAAGACCAAGCAATATTCAACAAGTGAAGAAGTACTTGCAAGGTTGGCAAACAAACATCCAATTGTTGAAAAAGTACTTGAATACCGGGGATTGATGAAATTATTAAACACCTATGTTGAATCATTGCCATCGTTAATCAACAAACGTACCGGGAAAATCCACACCTCGTATAACCAGGCTGTTGCTGCCACCGGCCGTTTGAGTTCGGTGAACCCAAATTTGCAGAACATACCGATCAGGGAAGAAAGCGGAAGGGAAATCCGTAAAGCTTTTATTCCTTCAAACCCGGGCATGCTATACCTTTCGGCCGACTACTCTCAAATTGAGTTGAGGATAATGGCATCGATGAGTGGTGACAAAAACATGATCGAGGCTTTTAATAACAATCTTGACATACACGCAATAACAGCTTCAAAAATATTTAGAGTGAATATTGAAGATGTTACATCCGAGATGAGGAGAAAAGCAAAAACAGCCAATTTCGGGATTATTTATGGAATTTCGTCATTTGGCTTATCGCAGCGGCTTAATATTTCCCGCTCGGAGGCAAAGGAAATTATCGATGGTTATTTTGAGGCCTTCCCCATGGTTAAAGAGTATATGGACAAGTGTATTGAGGACGCACGGAAAACAGGTTTTGTAAAAACTTTATTGGGCCGGAAACGTATTTTAAAAGATATTAATTCCGCAAACTCGGTAGTTAGGGGCATGGCTGAACGAAATGCCATTAATGCCCCAATACAGGGAACTGCTGCCGACATTATTAAAATTGCGATGATTGCCATTCATAAAAGAATTAAAGAACAAGGATTCAAGTCGGGGATGATTATTCAGGTACACGATGAATTAAATTTCGACGTGTATCAAAATGAGTTAGATCGGTTAACAGTTATTGTAAAAAAAGAAATGGAGGGTGGCTTTAAACTAAAAGTCCCTTTAACTGTTGATATTGGAAAAGGATTAAGTTGGCTTGAAGCTCATTAGTTTTATGTTTGAAAAAATACTTACAGAAGAAGATTATCGCAGATCCTTAATACGGTTTTTGGAAATATGTGATTCAGAACCTGGCACACCTGAATTTGATGAAGCCAGGAAACTAGCCTTATTAATGGAAGAATATGAGAACTACAGCTATTTCGACAGGAAAAAATTAAATTAAACCCATACTGGCTTTATCCGTTTAAATACTATTATCTTTGCCTGACAAAATAATTCATGGCATTATATTCGAGGGCTAATGTCGACCGAAACCGATACAATTGTTTTTAATCCCGCTGGAAATTTCATTGCTGTTGATTATTCCGGATATACAGCGAAGAATGACAGTTCTGTTACAATTACAGAACAAACCCTCAATGATTTTTATACAGTTGAACTGCCGCTTGCCAAAAGGAACACTTTTTTTCAAAACTGGTCAATTTTACTGATTATTTTTCTTCTGTCGCTTCTTGCATCTGTACGTTATGCATCGGGTAGTTATTTGGTACAGCTTTTTCAAACATTTTATAAAAAAGGGACTATAACAAGGTTATACCGGGAAAAGGCCAACAATATTATCCATGTTTCTTTTAGGCTCTCACTACTGTTTTTCTTTGTTGCAGGATTGTACATTTATCATTTGATAAGTTTTATCAACAAAGATATTTTGGGAGGCGGAGCAATTTTATATATTACCTGTTTAAGTGCCCTTTCTCTTTTTATGGCAGGAAAATTTATTCTTTACAGGTTTTCGGGAATATTATTCGATTCGAAAGAAGAAGTTCAGGAATATATTTTTAATGCCAAAACTGGCAACCGTATTATGGGTTTATTGCTCTTTCCGGTTGTCATTCTAACATTTTTCGCGAGTGGAATTTTTACTAAAATAATACTTTTTACCGGGGTAATAATCATTGCAATCATCAGTATTTTCAATGTTTTCAGAGGGATAGAAATATTATCGAAAAAAGTTTTTTCAATTTATTATATGATTTTATACCTTTGTAGCCTTGAAATTTTGCCCCTTTTGATAGTGTTGAAGATTTTGTGGGGAGTAATTGAATAATGTCGAACCTTAAAATATTGGGTCTTGAAAATCAAGAGAATACTTGTTTCACAACCAGAGCCTTCATCGGCCAAATCACCCTATTTTGAATTTGCTGAAAGAAATAATGTAAAAGTCGATTTTAGGCCTTTTATTCAGGTTGAAGGCGTATCATCGAAAGAATACAGGCAAACCAGGGTGAATATCCTTGACCATTCAGCTGTATTATTTACAAGCCGTACTGCAATCGATCATTTCTTTCGTATTTGTAACGAACTGAGGATTACTGTTCCTGAATCGATGAAATATTTTTGTATTTCGGAAGCAACAGCATTTTACCTTCAAAAGTACATTGTGTACCGAAAAAGAAAGATATTTTATGGAAATGGAAAATTTTCCGAATTGGTTGATGTTATAAAAAAACATCTCGATGAGAACTATTTGGTTCCTTTATCGCACATTCATAAACCTGAAATTCCTCAATTGCTTGAAGAGGCAAAGGTGAAATTTACCAAAGCCATTCTTTACAAAACGATAAGCAGTGATTTGTCCGACCTTAAAGATGTAAATTACGATATCCTCGTATTTTACAGTCCTTCGGGTATAAAATCCTTGTTGCAAAACTTTCCTGATTTTAAACAAAACGAGACAAAAATCGCATCGTTTGGCCCTGCAACGGCAAAAGCTGTAAAAGATGCGGGATTGCGGCTTGATATTCAGGCACCAAATCCGCAGGCTCCGTCAATGACAATGGCCTTAGAACAGTTCATAAAGAAATTGAATAAGTCCAAATAGAACATTAAAAGCCGGTAAAAATACCGGTTTTTTTTTATCATACTTCGGTTTTCAGAAGAACACCCCTGTTTCTGTATATAAAATCCTATAACTGTTTTTATTATATTTGTAAAAGTGCTCAGTAAGTTTACACTTCTTTTGGGCCTGGATGGAAAAATCATGAAAAGTGATTTTGAATGTAATATAACTGATTCTTTCGGGATGAAATACGAATTAAAATACTTATGAAACTTATTCTGAAATCGAAATTTATTACCATGAAGCAAATACTGTTTTTTATGTTTTTTTTCGTTTTTCCTTTTTTTAGCCTGACTGCACAAACAGGTGCAATAAAATATCGCTGGACTCATTTAAGCACTGAATATGGCGATACTGAAATGCCTTTCAAAGGAAAGATACAAACAGGATGCATTGTAGCCGACCTTAATAAAGACGGTTCAGATGAATTCATTATTGTTGAA
This sequence comes from Prolixibacteraceae bacterium, assembly GCA_016931385.1. Classification (GTDB taxonomy): domain Bacteria; phylum Bacteroidota; class Bacteroidia; order Bacteroidales; family Prolixibacteraceae; genus DAIMEA01. Next base: position 19,922 of record JAFGEV010000317.1, on the reverse strand, counting down.
GGAACCGATAACCCTTCTGTGGTGATGTATGTTCACACCGAAGGGCGTAAATGGGAAAAGCACGAAATTGAAAAAAGATCAATTCAGGCAGGCGAAGCAGGGGCTTTGTCGGACATTGATGAAGATGGCGACCTTGATATTGTTGTAGCCGGTGGTGAATCGGAACAAATCTGGTGGTGGGAAAACCCCTTTCCAAACTGGAATCCCTCACGGCCATGGAAACGCAATTATATTAAAAAGAGCGGGGTTTCGATGCACAGCGACATCGCCTTTGGAGATTTTGATGGCGACGGAAAGGAAGAATGTGCATTTTGGAACCAAGGTAAAAATTGCCTTTTTATTGCCGAAAAACCTGAAAACATCAAACGTACCGATGATTGGGACTTGTTGAAGATTTTTGATTACAATACCGATGGCCATATGCTTCAACGCACTACGGAACCGGTTACCGAAAAAGGAGTTAATTATCACGAAGGCATGTGTACAGCCGATATTGACCTTGATGGCATAACCGATCTGGTTGCGGGGGGAATGTGGTTCAAGTTCAGCAATGGAGAATATATTGAAAACGACATTGACAAGTCATACATCGCTACACGAATATGCGCAGGACAACTTGTTGCCGGAGGAAGGCCTGAGATACTCATGGTTACAGGTATGGGTGAGGGGCCGCTGGTTATGTACGAATACAATGGAGGGGTTTGGGTTCCCGAGATATTATACAGGAATGCACGTCATGCCCATAGCCTTCAGATTGTTGACTTTGACAAAGACGGAGACTTTGATATTCTCATGGCTGAAATGAGGATGAAGGACATAAGGGATCCAAAGTTATTCATCCTGCTGAACAATGGAGATAAGTCATTTGAACGTATGGATATATCATTGGCTTTTGGCTCCCATAACACAGGCATTGGAGACATTGACGGCGATGGCGACTACGATATTGTTGGCAAGCCTTATGCCTGGGATACCCCACGAATTGATATCTGGTTAAATGAAGGTAAAAAATAATATTTGAACAGGGCTGACCGTAAAATTTATATTGTTATGATAAGCGATGTTTTTGGTGATCATGAAACCATATAAAGTACATTGGCCAAATTTTTAGCAGCTTATGTGTTTGAAGATTATTTTTGTATTTTTTGCGCAAAATTGTGAGTGAGGTGGATAGGAAGATAGAAATTATGGCGCCTGTAGGTTCTTATGAATCTTTAATGGCTGCAATTCAGGCCGGGGCAGGTTCAATATATTTCGGTGTCGAAGACCTGAACATGCGTGCACGTTCATCAAATAATTTTTCCCTTACTGATTTAAAAAAAATTACATCAATTACTTCACAAAACAACGTAAAGTCATATTTAACCCTTAATACAATAATTTTCGACGGTGAACTTGAAAGGCTTGATGAGATACTGAAAGTAGCCAAACAATCGGGTATTTCGGCAGTAATAGCCTCCGATATGGCTGCAATTACAAAAGCAAGGGAAACTGGAATTGAAGTACACATCTCGACACAATTAAATATTACAAACATCGAATCGGTAAAATTCTTTGCACAATTTGCCGATGTGATGGTCCTTGCCCGGGAAATGGATCTGGAAAAGATAAAGGAAATCAGCAGGCAAATCAAAGATAAAAATATTACAGGGCCCGGAGGGAAGCTGATAAGGCTCGAGCTTTTTGCTCATGGAGCCCTTTGTATGGCCGTTTCTGGAAAATGTTACCTGAGCCTTCACCAAATGAATTTTTCGGCCAATAGAGGCAACTGCATGCAAATATGCCGAAGGGGTTATACCGTTAGCGAAAAAGAGAGCGGTTATGAACTCGACATAGAAAATGAATACATCATGTCGCCAAAAGACTTGAAAACAATCCATTTTCTGAATAAAATTCTTGATGCAGGGATTGATGTATTAAAAATTGAGGGCCGGGCAAGGTCGCCCGAATATGTCAAAACAGTTGCAGGTTGTTATCGGGAAGCTGTTGATGCATACCTCGCGGGAACCTATTCCCCTGATAAAATAAAAGAATGGGATAAAAGGCTGGCATCTGTTTTTAACCGGGGATTCTGGGACGGATATTACCTGGGGCAGCGGCTTGGTGAATGGAGCCATAACTATGGGTCTTCGGCAACAAAGCGGAAAATTTATATCGGTAATTGTATGAATTATTTCTCAAAACTTGGTGTTGCTGAATTTCAGGTTGAGGCTGGAAGTTTAAATGTTGGTGACAATATTATGATTATTGGGCAAACAACCGGTGTTGTTGAAGCTACAGTGAATGAAATAAGGGTTGATTTAAAAAATACATCACTGGCAAAAAAGGGTGAAAGGTGCTCAGTGCCTTTACCTGAGAAAATTCGCCGATCGGACAAACTTTATAAAATTGTTGACTCAAATGCCGTGAAACGACAATAGCAAATTTGAAAAGCTTTTTTAATGGTATATATTATTAACGTGGCATAGCTACAACAATAGGAACAAGTTTCAGTGTGGTATTGATTAACAGGGGGACAATAATAGGAATACTGGTTTTGTTTTCGTTAAACACTTTGGGCCAGGGCTGGTTAACTGAAGAAAACAATTTTGAAACCAACTGGAATATTTCTTTTCAGATTGGCCCCACTGTTTTGTTAGGTGAACTAAAGAAAGATTTCTCGGGCTGGAGCAACGATATGAACAACGTTGCCGATGTGGGGATCAGCATTCAACTGGCAAAAATGGTTTTCGAACGAGTTGACTTTGGCCTTGAGTTCGGCTTTTTAAACTTTCAGGGTTACCGGAAAAACCCTTCAAACGTGAATTATCTGATGCTTAGCGGGTATTTCAATAACAATGAAGTCGATTTTCAACCATTCCCGATTTATTACGACTCGGATATCACCCACTTAACCCTTTATTCAAAATACAATTTCATTAATTTCAGCTCATTTGCAAAAGGTATAATTAAGCTTAACATATATATGAGACTGGGTGTAGGGATAATTTTCATTTCTTCGGAAATGGGGTACAGCGACCGTGAAAATTATCAACTTACAGGCCTGACACATCCGATTTACGTTTCGGGGCGGAAACCAAAACCCATAAAAAATTCACATGCCATTTTAAGCCCTGCAGCAGGGTTGAACTATCAGATCAGCGACCGGGTTTTTCTTTCGTTCGATGCTGGTTTTCAGTTTATGAGCGCCGATTATATCGATGGGGTACATAACTTCAGCAAAGATCTTACAATGGATAATACCGAAGAGTTACCAAACGAATACCGCGTGCAGGTGTACGATGTAACTGGAAAATTTTCGTTTGGTGTCACTTATTTTTTTAACTTCGATTCGAAAAAGCAAAAAAGGGCCAAAGCAATGCCATGGTACCATAACCGATACCGTTCTTACTATTCGAAATACCATCAGGGAACATCGAAAAAGAACCGCCAGGAAAGGCTGCCGTTTTACAGGGAAAAATTTGAAGGGGATTAACTTGAACTGGAAGGATAATATGTTAAAAAAAATTCTTATTTCATTATCGGTTTTATTAGTTATTGCAGCGCTTGCTTTTTTCATCTTTATGATGAAAACAAAAGACAAGTTTTATCAATCGTCGTTGTTTAATGCTGTTTCGCCCTCAACGCCTATGTTTATACGAACAAATAACTGCTGCAATTTTTGTAAGCTTGCAGGTGAGAACAACGAAATGTTCGAGACGCTTTTTTCAATTAAATCTCTTAAAAATGAATTTAATAACATTTGCTTTTTACCTGCTTTTATTGATTCAGTTAACGGGATTGAAAAAATAATTAAGAACAAAGAGCTTATAGTAACCTTTGATCAAAGTGGGAAAGATGAAATGCTGAACCAGTATCTTATTTCACTTCCTGCAAAAAGCGATTTCAATCACATTCACGACCTTATAACAAATTATGTATACAGCCGGGGGGGGCTTACCAGCAAACGTAAATATAACAACGGGTTAATATACAGCATATCGGGACTAAGCTGGATTGAGGGAGAATACTTTTTTGCTTACCAGAAAGGCGTATTGATTTTTTGCTCAAAGGCGCTGGCAATTGAAGAAACCCTAAGGCAAATCGATGATGTTTCAATTGAAACCGATAACGAGTTGTCTCCTTTGATGAAAACAGTTAATTACCAGGCATCTTTTAATTTATTTGTAAACCATAAAACAATTGGGCAATTTTTTTCGGAACCACTTTCGGACAGTTTCAGGATTAAAGCCTCGAGGTTAAAAACTTATTCCGCCTGGTCTGAATTTGATATTACCATTAAAAAGGGGAAATTATTGGTAAACGGATTTTCGAATGGAAGCGCCGGCAATAATTATTTTTCACATGTTCTCATTAACCAGCAGCCTGGTATCCCAAAAATAAGCAGTATCCTGCCTCACGATGTACCCTATTTTTCTTATGTGTTTCTTTCCGATCTGGAAAAATATTTTTCCGATTACGAACAATACCTTTCAAAGAAAAACCTTTTTCTACAGTATCAGGATGGTTTAAAAAAAATTGAGAAAGAAACAGGTTTCGACCTGAAAAAAATATTTATTGATATAAGTGCCAATGAATTTGCAGTTTCGGGAATACACACAGGCCACGTTCAGAAAGATGAAGGTATCGTGTTTATCATCAAGACACAAAGCGGAAGCCATGCCATAAACCGCTTTATTGACTTGCAACGCAGATATCTCGAAGTTAATAACATAGACATTTCTGATTGGGAAAAAGAATATCAGGTCGACGAACAAACATCCTTCCAGTGTTACAGGTTCCCGTACAACAATTTAGCCCAACTAATTTTTGGGCAATTGTTCAGTGGTGCCAATACAAGCTGGTTTTCGGTTTATGACAATTACCTGATTTTTTCCGATTCATTTTCAACACTGGGAAAAATTATCCATTCGAATATTTTGGGAGAAACCCTTAGTTCAAATATTGCATACAACCGTTTCGAGTCTACCCTGAATTTGAAAACCAACTATTTGTTCTTTTGCAATCCGGGTTTTTCCCTGCCCCTGGCAAACATTGTTTTCAACAACGAAATTGGTGCCGATATTTCTCAAAACATTGCATTGGGGAAATTCAAGATGCTGGCATGGCAGGTGAGTTCATCAGGGAGTATGTTGTATAACAATGCAAGCCTGATTTTTAATCCGGAGATTAAGGCCCGGCCACAAACTGTTTGGCAGAGCCATTTAAATACACCTTTCGAATTCAAACCGCAGTTTGTTAAAAATCACGACGACATACAGAACAAGGAAATCATTCTCCAGGACAATGGATATAATTTGTACCTGATCAATAATATTGGCAGGATTTTGTGGCAAATAAGACTTTCAGGTAAGATTATTGGGGAAATCCATCAGGTTGACAGGTTTAAAAACAGTAAGCTTCAGTATCTTTTTAATACATCCGACAAGATCTATATGATTGACCGCAATGGCAATAATGTTAAACCCTTCCCGCTTAGCCTCAGGGCAACGGCAACAAACCCCGTGGCTGTTTTCGATTATGAAGGCACAAAGAATTACCGTTTTATGGTGGCTTGTTCCGATAAGTTGATTTATGCTTACGATGCCAGTGGTAATATTGTTGAGGGTTGGGAAAACCCGAAAACCGACCATGAAGTAATACATCCGCTTCAACATTTTGTAGTTGATGGGAAAGATTACATAATCGCTTCAGATAAAATGAAAGATTACTTTTTCGACAGGAGGGGGAGCATTCGCGTAAAAACCGACATTGTTTATAACCATTCATCGAATAACACGGTTTACCTTGAAAAACGTACAAATTTGCAGGAACCAAGAATTGTAACAACCGATAACAAAGGGAATATTCACAGAACCTATTTCAACGGTTCTCACGAGATGGTCGAATTCATGGGATTAAGCGAAAACCATTTTTTTGTTGCAGGAAACCTTGATGTTGATGAAAGCCTCGAGTACATTTTTGTTGATGATAAAAGGGTATTTGTAACAAAAAACAGCGGCAAACCAATATTCAGTAAAAAACTTGATTATAACGTTCCATTTAAACCAAACATCTACTATTTTTCGTATAAAGAAAAAAAGATTGGGATTACTTGCAAGGAAGATAATAAAATTTTCCTTTTCGATATCAACGGCAACCTGCACGAGGGTTTCCCGCTTGATGGAAGTTCGGAGTTTAGCATAGGTTTTATCAGTAACGAGAGCACAAACTTTAACCTGTTGGTAGCAAGCCCCGATGGATATCTTTATAATTATTACGTTGAATAACGCTTAACCAGTATAAATTCTTTGCTAGCGTTTAATTCGATTCGAGCAACTTCAGGACATCGTTTAAATTTGGTGTTAAAATTATTTCTGTCCTGCGGTTTTTTCTGCGCGCTTCCCAATTGTCTGCTTCATCAAGAGGGGCATATTCACTTCGGCCGGCGGCGGTAATCCTGGCCGGATCAATCGATGTGTTTTCAAGGATTATTTTTGTCACTGCTGTTGCCCGCATAACACTTAAATCCCAGTTGTCCTTAATTTGTCCCGAGCCGTTTAAGGGAACATTGTCGGTGTGGCCTTCAACCAAAATATTAATGTTGGTGTTTGCACCCAACACACCTGCAAGGTTTTTTAATGCTTCCTGCCCTTTAGGGTCAAGGTTGTAACTTCCGGTTTTAAAAAGCAATTGTTCTTCCATCGATACGTAGATCTTCCCGTTTTTTTCGTTAACTGATAAACCCTGGTTGTAAAACCCCCTTAACGACTGGTTAAGCTTTTCTTTTAACGATGACAGTGCTTGTTTTTGATTATTCAGCGCATCCTGAAGTTTTTGTAATTCAGCGGCTTGTTTTGAGGCAGTTTCCTGGGCTTGCCTAAGTTCTTCTTCCCTGATTTTTAAAGCCTCTTCAGCCTTTTTCACCTTGTTTTCACGCTCCTGCAAGCCTTCCTGCAATTGTTGAAGTTCGTTAAGCAATCCGGTAATTTCTTCCGAACTGCCTTCTTTTAAAAGGTTTATTTGCTTTTGTAGCTCAGCGTTTTCATTTTTAAGTTTCTGGCTTTCGGTCTCCAGTTGTTTTCTTTTTTGAAAAATGGCTTCCTGTTCCTTCTCAAGGTTAAAAAGCTTCGACTGAAGGGCAAGTATCTTTCCATCCTGTTCATTCACTTCAACAGCCAGTTCCCTGTTTTCATCTTTCAGTTTTTCATTGCTCCTCATGTATTCTTCCGATTTCTTTTTCAGCTCGGAAAACTGGGTAAGGGGCACACACGAAGTTGATAAGACAACTATAAAAATTACCGGAAATATAAACAGTTTTGATTTCATCATATTAAAATTTTTCTAGGCCTGTAACGTTAATAACACAATTACCTGCAAATTTATTTTTTAAAATCAGGATAATATGAAATGAATGAAAAAAAATATTTTCTATTCAAATTTCTTTAATAATAACTATTTCCTAAGCGTTTGTAGTATGTGAAAAATGAGGAAGGTGAGCGTTGAGCCAAACAACAATTGAACAAAAATGATCGAGATATTGTATATTAGCAGGCTATTTATCCAACGATATGATAGAAGAAAAATACAGGTTTTTAAAGCAAATTGATTCACCTGACGATTTAAGGAAATTGCCTGAAAGCGATTTAAAAACAGTTTGCGACGAGTTAAGAAATTTCATTATTGATGTGGTATCGGAAAACCCCGGGCACTTTGGGGCAAGTTTAGGTGTTGTTGAACTCACTGTTGCATTACACTATGTATACAATACACCCAATGATATTCTTATATGGGATGTTGGTCATCAGGCATACGGCCATAAAATATTGACAGGGCGGAGAGATGTATTCAAAACAAATCGGAAGTACAAAGGCATCAGTGGTTTTCCTTCGCCTAAAGAAAGCATATACGACTCGTTTGGGGTAGGTCATTCATCCACATCTATTTCGGCTGCTTTGGGAATGGCCATGGCAAGCAAGCTGCAGGGTGATCAAAAAAAGATTGTTTCAATTATTGGCGATGGGGCATTAACCGGCGGTATGGCTTTTGAAGCTTTAAACAATGCCAGCGTGAACAATCCCGATGTGCTGGTTATACTGAATGATAACAATATGGCCATTGACCCAAACATAGGCGGGCTTAGCAAATACCTTGTTACAATTTCTACTTCGGAAGCTTATAATAAACTCAAGGATAAAATCTGGAACTTCCTTGGAATGTTCAAGCGGATAGGCCGTAAAACCCGAAAAACTGTTCAAAAGATAGAACACTCAACAAAATCGTTCATCCTGAAAGAAAGTAATCTATTCGAGGCAATGGACATCCGCTACTTCGGACCTGTCGATGGCCATGATATAGGGCTTTTACTGAAATTGCTCAGGCAACTTAAAAAATTACCCGGCCCCAAACTACTGCATATCATCACAAAAAAAGGAAAAGGGTTTCATCCGGCCGAAAATAATCAAACCCTTTTTCATGCTCCGGGCAGGTTTGATAAAACTTCCGGGGAACAAATTGTTACTTCAAATGGCGATGAGCCTCCACTTTACCAGGTGGTTTTTGGGGAAACAATACTTGAGCTTGCCCGCCTTAACGAAAAAATTGTAGGGATTACCCCTGCGATGTTAACCGGTTGCTCGTTGAACATCATGCAAAAAGAAATGCCACACAGGGTTTTTGATGTTGGCATTGCCGAGCAGCACTCAGCCACTTTTGCCGCAGGCATGGCAAAATCGGGCTTAATACCTTTTTGCAATATTTATTCCTCTTTTTCACAACGTGCATATGATCAGATAATTCACGATATTGCGATACAGAACCTACCCGTGATACTGTGTTTCGATCGCGGGGGTCTGGTTGGTCCCGATGGGGCTACTCACCACGGTGTGTTCGACATGGCTTTTATGCAATGTATCCCAAATATGACCATTGCATCGCCAATGAATGAACGGGAACTGCGGAATTTGATGTATACAGCTCAAAAAACGTTGAAAGGTCCTTTTGTAATAAGATACCCCAGGGGCAGGGGCGTTATGAAAAAATGGCATACTCCTTTTGAAGAAATCGAAATTGGCAAAGGCAGGCTATTGAAAGAAGGAACTGAACTTGCTGTAATTTCGATAGGGCATCCTGGCAACTTTGCTTCACAAGCAATCGAAGAACTTGGAAACGATGAGCGGATTGCCCATTACGATATCCGATTTTTAAAACCGCTTGATGATGATTTGTTGCACGATGTGTGCTCCCGTTTCGATACCATAATTACTGTTGAGGATGGTGCATTAAAAGGTGGAATGGGGACTACCGTTATTGAATTTATTAACCGGAATAGTTACACTACAAAAGTTGTTCAACGGGGCATAGGTGACCGCTTCATTGAGCATGGCAATCTTGAAGAACTATACAGTGAATGTGGTTTTGACAAAGAAGGGATTAAAAATACCATTAAAAGTATTCTGAACAACAAATGTTAAACCGACTGTGCATAGAGTTATAATATTGAACAGGAAACAGGCATTGCTGCTTTATTAGTTGATGCTCATGAAAAATGCAAACTGCCCGTTTCTACGAAAATATCTTTTATTATTTTTATTGACATATTAACCCAAAACCCAAAGTTGTGGATATATATTACAAAAAACGTCGTTGGAAACAAATCATTTTTGTAGCTGCAATTATCATTGGCATTGGTTCATTGCTTTATACCAACAAACTTGTAAAAGAAGTGTCGGAAGAAGAGCGTATTAAGGTTGAACGCTGGGCCGAAGCAATCAAAATTATTGGCACCAGCAACGACCTTACCAGCGAAATGACCAGTTTCCTTGCACAGGTTTCGGCAACCAATAAAACTGTACCAATAATTGTTGCCAGCAAAGACGATAAAATTGAAATTGACAAAAACATTGAATATACCGAAAAGAATAGGGAAAAAGTACTTTCACGCGAGCTGGAAAAAATGAAAACCAGGCAGGAGCCAATCGTTATCGACCTTGGGGGAGGCGTAAAGCAATACCTCTATTATCGTGAATCGTCGTTGCTTGTAAAGTTAAGGTATTATCCTGTTTTTCAGCTTGCTGTTATTGTCCTGTTTATTTTTGTGGCATATATCGCATTCAGTTCGGCACGTAATGCCGAACAAAACCTGGTGTGGATTGGGATGGCAAAAGAAACCGCCCACCAACTTGGCACGCCAATATCATCGTTGCTTGCCTGGGTTGAGATATTGAAGGAAAACAATACCGATGATAAAATTATCAGCGAGCTTGAAAAAGATACCGAACGGCTTGAAAAAATAACCGAACGTTTTTCCAAAATTGGATCGGCCCCCGAGCTTTTCCCCGAAAACATTTATTCTGTTTTGGGAAATACAATTTCATACCTTAAAACAAGGGTTTCGAAAAAAATCGAATTTGATTATGCTTTTAATGAGAAAATGGAGCTTTTCGTGCCCATGTCGTCGGCTCTTTTTAGCTGGGTAATCGAAAACCTGGTTCGAAATTCAATCGATGCACTTGAGAATAAAAAAGGAACAATATCATTTGCTGTTTCCGAAAAAGGAAACGATGTGATAATTGATGTTACTGATAATGGAAAAGGAATTCCGAAATCGAAATTTAAAACCATTTTTCAACCTGGGTTTACTACCAAAAAAAGGGGATGGGGCCTGGGGTTATCCCTGTCGAAAAGGATTATTGAAATATACCACGATGGAAAAATATTTCTGAGGAGTTCAGAACCACATCAGGCAACCACATTTCGCATTATCGTAAGGAAAAAATAGAAATTATGAAAAGGAATTTATTTAGTAAGCTCGATTCAGGGCTTTTACTGCGGCTTAACACTGGAGCATTGGTTATTACACTTTTTTGCGAAATATTTGTCATTCATGTTTTTCTAACCAAAGGGCAACAAAGCGGCCTTGAAACATGGAAATATTATTCAATAATCGGAGGATTGGCCCTTATTTCAATACTGCTGGCAATTTCAGTTTTTTCGTTTATTTATTTCATTCGTTTACGCAAGAAACAAAACAAGTAGGTAGTTAGTAATCTTTATCGGGCTTTTGCTTTTTTTTTGAACGAAAAATTTCATTGAAAAAAATATGTAATTCAAACAATAAAAGCACCTTATGTTTTCTGCAGAACATTTGTTTCAAAAAAAAATGCAAAAATTTATTGGTTTCCCTTTTTTTTATAATTTTGCAAAACTTTTTTGCTTACAGTGAATTATCGTTCAAAATATACGATTGCTTACAAAGGTTTGAAAGATGGCGATCATTATTTCGATTTCGAAATTGACAAGTTGTTTTTCAAAATGTTTGAAGGAAGCGAAGTTAATGATGGGTTGCTCCATGCCAATGTAAAACTTACAAAGCAGGAAAACCTGTTAAAATTTGAAGTTTCCGTAAAAGGTACTGTTGATTTAATGTGCGACCGTTGCCTGGATTTTTTCAGGCAGAAGGTTAAAAGTAAAGCATTTTTTTATGTGAAATTTGGTGAAAATCTGGAAGAAATCAATGATGAAATAGTGATTTTACCCTTTGAAGAGCACCAGATAAATATTGCACAATATGTTTATGAACAGATAATTCTAGGAATCCCCATAAAAAGGGTGCATCCTGAAGGCAAAAACGGTAAATGTTTATGCAACCCCGAAATGGTTGCCAGCTTAAATAAGTATTTAACACACGAAGAGAATATATCCGGCGAAGAACAAGTTGATGAACGTTGGAACGAATTAAAGAAATTATTAGATAACCAGTAAAGTAGTATAGAAATGGCACATCCAAAGCACAAAACATCGAGTACAAGAAGGGACAAAAGAAGAACCCATTATAAAGCTACCCCGGCTACCATTTCGTCATGTTCAAATTGTGGCGCAGCAGTTAAGTACCATACTGTATGCTCCGAATGTGGCTATTATAGGGGAAAATTGGCGATTGAAAAAGAAGTAACGGTTTAAAAGACAACTTTTTTGAATCAAATATTCCGATAAAAACCTGCTTCTGCAGGTTTTTTTTTGCTTTTTTCATAATTTCAGCCCAATCAATTCCTTGTTAACTGTTGAGTTGATGAATGCTTTTTATTACATTTGTCTTCCGTAATTATCAGGAAATGGCAAAAACAACTGAAATAAACCTTGCTTCGGTTAATCTGGTTGCACAGACAACTTCGGTTAAAGGAGACATAAGCACACAGTCCGACATACGTATTGACGGAAACCTTACCGGTAACCTGAAAACCAGTGGCCGTTTAATTATTGGCCCCAATGGCTCTGTTAACGGTGATGTGATATGCAAAACAGCCGAAATTGAGGGCGATTTAAAAGGCAAAATTGATGTACAGGAGCTTTTATCGCTTAAATCGACAGCAAAGTACCAGGGTGAAATAATTACATCGCAATTGCTAATTGAACCCGGGGCGGTTTTTTCAGGTACTTGTTCAATGAAACAAGGAAAAGATAAATAGAAACTAACTAATATACAGAGGTTTTTTGATAAACCTGTGCTTTAATGTTATGGAAAAAAGTTTTTCAAAATTCATTAAAGGGCTAACTGTTTACACGCTTGTCATCTTGTTTGTAGGAGCCTTATGTTTCCTTACTTTCCTGAGGCAGTATTTTTTAATTATACTACCTTTCGTTTTGCTATTCTACTATGCCTCAACTTTGATCCTTCACCATTTTATGCTCCTTATTTCAAAAAAAGACATTTCAAAATTCAGTTTTAAATTCATGATGCTTTCACTCATTAAGATGTTTGTGTATATCATTTTTGGAGTCTTGTACATTATTATCGATGAAGAAAATGCAGTAATTTTCCTTATTGTTTATTTAATACTTTATGTTGCATATGCCGTTTATGAAGTGAAATCGGTAATGAATTTAATTAACGACAGTAAATCAAATTAATGTTATTTTTGCCCCTGTTTTGTTTAGTTTACACGCCTAAATGATTATTTTTAAATCTCGATTATCAAGAGTTTATGAGGTTATATAAAGTAATTCTTTGTTTAGCATTTTTTATAGGTTTTGCTACTATTCATTCAATGGCGAGCGATACGGATGAACATGAGGAATTTAACGCCGTTGATTATATTTTTGGGCATGTGAATGATTCACATGAGTGGCATTTTTTCACAATAGGTGATAAACATTATTCCATCCCACTGCCTGTAATCCTTCACAGCAAGCATTCAGGCTGGCATGTTTTTATGTCGGACAAATTTCACATGCATGACGAAGGTTTTAACTTTATACAGGCAAAAGGCGGAAAAAACGATGGGAAAATTGTAGAAGTGCTGGAAGACGGAACGCAGCTTGTACCTTTCGACTTGTCGTTTACCAAAACAGTTTTGGGTGTCATATTTGTATCGCTAATCATTTCCATTTTATTTATCCGTGGATCGAAACGCACCATTGCCAACCCGATGAAACCTCCGCGCGGTTTACAAAACCTTATTGAACCGCTTGTCCTTTTCATTCGCGACGAAGTGGCCAGGCCTTTTGCAGGTAAACACTATAAACGTTACATGCCGTTTTTACTTACTGTATTTCATTTTATCCTGGCTGCAAACCTGTTTGGATTAATTTTACCTCTGGGCTTCAATATTACCGGCAATATTGCCGTAACCTTATGCCTGGCAGCATTCACATTTATTGTTACAACCATTAGCGGAAACAAGCATTATTGGAAGCATATAATTAATCCCAGTGTGCCAATTTTTATGAAGCTCCCAATACCGTTAATGCCCATTATCGAGATTGCCGGCATGTTTATTAAACCCATTGTGCTTATGATAAGGCTCTTCGCGAACATGTTTGCCGGTCATATTATTGTTGCTGTTTTAACCTCGTTAATCTTCATCATGTCAATTATGCTTGGCCCGATAGCAGGGGCAGGCACTTCGGTGGTTACCATTATTTTTTCGGTTTTCATGGTGATGCTTGATGTTTTGGTATCATTTATACAGGCATATATTTTTACACTTTTGTCGGCATCATACTTTGGTATGGCAACTGCCGGTAGTGAACATTAATACTAAATTGTACAGTTATGACAATGTTAATTATTTTGGCCGAACTGGCCCTTGGCAAATTAAGCGCGGGCTTGGGAGCAGGTCTGGCTGCGATGGCTGCTGCTTACGGTATAGGGAAAATTGGTGCTGCCGCTATGGAAGCAGTAGCACGCCAGCCCGAAGCCAGCTCCGATATTCGTTCGAACCTCATTGTGGTTTCGGCATTTATCGAAGGGGTGGCATTCCTTGCTGTAATTGTTTGTGCCCTTTTGGCCTTGTTTTAAAATTTTTGCGCTGCCTGTTCCGGGATTGCCGGCCGGCAGCGCTTTTTTCTGATTTACTTAAAACACATATAATATGTTTCTTTTACCGCACTTAGGAACAATAATCTGGGTTTCAATCGTATTTATTATTGTCTATTTTATTCTGTCAAAATTTGCGTGGAAACCCTTGATGAAAGCGTTGGAAGAGCGTGAACAATCGGTTGAAAGTTCACTTTTTGCCGCTTCCGAGGCCGAAAAAAAACTCCGGAACCTGAAAGTTGAACAGGATTCTATAATTACTGCTGCAAAACATGAAAAAGAACAGGTGTTGAAAGAGGGCACCGATCAGCGCGAAAAAATTATTGCCGCGGCAAAAGAAAAAGCTGTTGCCGAAGCAGAAAAAATCGTGAACGATGCCCGGAAGAAAATTGCCCAGGAACGTGAAGCGGCACTGGTCGATATGAAAAACCAAATTGCAACACTTTCAATCGAAATTGCTACCAAGGTAGTACATGGCGATATGGAAGACAAAAAACGGCATGAAAAACTCGTTGAAGAATTGATAAAAGACATTGAACTAAACTGATTTATTTAATGGACAGCAACAGGGTCACAGTAAGGTATGCCAGGGCTTTTATCGATTTAGCCTATGAAAAGGGTATTTTGAAAGAATCCACGCATGATATCAGGTTGCTTTATACTGCCCTGAATGAGTATTCAGGATTTGCCGATTTTGTTTTGAATCCAGGCTTTGGGTCAAAAGAAAAACTCATTAACGTTAAAAAACTCTTCGCAGCTGAATTCAATAAACTGACCATAAAATTCCTGGAAATGATTTTTGAAAATAACCGTGAAAATTATTTAAAAGATATATGCCGGAATTGTATCGATATGGCCAGGGCAAAGGAGGGTATTATTCCCGCCAGCCTTTACACTGCAAGGGCTCTTAAACCAGGTATAATTGAAGAAATCAGAAAACGTTTTGAGAATAGTTTAAAAACTACCATCGAAATGGAATCTGAAGAAAAACCAGAATTAATTGGCGGTTTTGTTTTTACCATCGATGGACAACAATACGATGCCAGTATAGCATCACAACTTTCAAAAATTAAGAAACAGTTACAAATAAAATAACAAGGGAATGGCAGATATCCGACCGGCTGAAATTTCAGCCATATTGAAAGAACAATTAGCAGGATTCGATACCGCTACTTCGATGGAGGAAGTTGGCACCGTTTTACAGGTAGGCGATGGGATTGCCCGAATTTATGGTCTGCGTAATGTTGAATCGAACGAAATGATCGAGTTCTCGAACGGAGTTACCGGAATTGTGCTTAACCTTGAAGAAGATAACGTAGGCGCTGTTTTACTTGGTCCTTCCGAGGGAATAAGGGAAGGCGACACCGTTAAACGCCAGAAACGTATCGCTTCAATTATGGCAGGCGAAGGTGTTTTGGGCCGGGTTATCAATACCCTGGGCGAACCAATCGACGGGAAAGGCCCGATATCAGGAGAACGTTTCGAGATGCCACTCGAAAGGAAAGCTCCAGGTGTTATTTTCCGCCAGCCTGTAAAAGAACCATTGCAAACAGGAATCAAGGCAATTGACGCGATGATCCCTATTGGAAGGGGCCAGCGTGAGTTGATTATTGGCGACAGGCAAACCGGCAAAACCGCTATCGCTGTTGATACCATCATAAATCAAAAGGAAAATTTCGATAAAGGAAAGCCTGTTTATTGTATTTACGTTGCCATTGGCCAGAAAGGATCAACGGTTGCCAATATTGCTTACACACTTGAAAAGCACGGGGCAATGGAATATACCACCATCGTTTCGTCAACAGCATCGGACCCGGCTGCCTTGCAGTTTTATGCCCCTTACGCAGGAGCCGCTTTGGGAGAATTCTTCCGCGATACAGGGCGCCATGCGCTCATTATTTACGATGATCTGTCGAAACAAGCTGTTTCGTACCGTGAAGTATCGTTGCTACTGCGCCGCCCTCCCGGCCGGGAAGCTTACCCCGGCGACGTGTTCTACCTTCATTCAAGGTTACTCGAGCGGGCTGCCAAAATAATCGAATCAAACATCATTGCTGCTCAAATGAACGACTTGCCCGATTGCCTCAAAGACAAAGTTAAAGGTGGGGGATCGTTAACAGCCCTGCCGATAATTGAAACGCAGGCAGGCGATGTTTCAGCTTATATTCCAACGAATGTAATTTCAATAACCGACGGCCAGATCTTTCTCGAGTCGAACCTGTTTAACTCAGGTATCAGGCCGGCAATTAACGTGGGTATTTCGGTTTCGCGTGTTGGAGGAAATGCCCAGATTAAAGCAATGAAAAAAATTGCCGGTACCTTAAAACTTGACCAGGCTCAATACAGGGAACTGGAAGCATTTTCGAAATTTGGGTCCGACCTCGATAATTCAACCAAGAGGGTTCTTGAAAAAGGCTCACGAAATACCGAAATCCTTAAACAAGGGCAATATAAACCTGTTAAAATTGAACACCAGATTGCCATTATATTTTGTGGTGTGGAAGATTTGTTGAGCAATATACCTCTCGAGAAAATTTCCCTTTTTGAAAAAGAATTTATCGAAAGGCTTGAACTTAATCATAAAGATGTATTGAACCAGTTTAAAGACGGAGTGTTAACCGATGAAGCACGAAAAGTTTTAACCGGGCTGGTTTTGGAAATGGAAGTAAATTATAAGTAAACCTCATGGCCCAGCTTAAAGAAATACGGAGCAGGATTGCGTCGATCACCAACACCCGGCAGGTCACCAGCGCCATGAAGATGGTATCGGCTGCAAAATTAAAAAAAGCACAGGATGCGATCCTTAGAATCACACCATATGACAAAAAACTTCATCAGATCATTCTTGAATTAAATCAAGGCGAGGGAGAATCCCCTTCAGTATATTTTGAAAATCGAACCATTGAAAAGGTTTTGGTTATTGTTGTTGGCGCTAACCGTGGTTTATGCGGGGGATTTAACGCTAATGTGGTCCGTAAAGCGTTTAACCATGTGATAGAAAATCACCCTGAAACCTTAAAACAAAAAGGAATTGACTTTTTGCCCATTGGCAGGCAGGTTGAGAAAGTTTTAAAAAGCCGTGAAGCACCTGTTATTGGTGAAGCTAATGATTTGTTAAACGATTTCAGTTTTGGTGATATTTCAAAGTTTGCCCTGATGTTAATGGAATGGTTCAGCCAAGGGAGGTATCAACGAATTGAAATTGTGTATAATAAATTTAAGAATGCAGCCGTACAGATACTTACTACTGATCAGTACCTGCCGATAATAAAAGAAGAGGGAGAAGATGAACTCTACCAAAGTGGTGCAGTCGACTATATCTTTGAGCCTTCGCAGGTCGAAATTCTTGAAACACTCATACCTCAATCGTTAAAAATGCACCTGTATCGAATCCTGCTCGATTCGAATGCTGCCGAACAAGGCGCACGGATGACGGCCATGCACCAGGCTACCGACAACGCGACAGATTTATTGCGTGAACTTCGTACCACGTATAACAATGCACGGCAGGCAGCCATTACCAACGAAATTCTAGAAATTACCGCAGGGGCTGAAGCACTGAAGGGTTAACCTGGAAATTCACAGAATTTTCTACTTGAATACAAACTCAAATTCTTTTTCAGGGAAAAGGCTTTTCCCCTGAAAACCGACCTATATAATGACCCTGAACTGAATGCTGCATGTAACCATGTAAGCAGCATCTGATGATAAAAAACATTCAAAAATTATTGTCTCAATGTAAACATCTTAATTTGCACCAATATCAGGCAAACGGTTTTTATTCCTGGCCTTGCCTTTCCCATCAAACTGGAATGCAAATGATAAGGTACCTTTATTGCGAGCAACCGACGAAGATGACAAATTGAAATCACCTTTATCAGGATTAACAAACCCAGGGTTGGCCTCAATAAGGTTGTTGCCCATTATCGAGTTGTTCAGCTCAGAAGTGGTAATCCATGATTTTCCGTCGAAATTTCGCTCAACAAGGTTTTCTGTATCGTTTTCATAAAAAATACAATGTGAAAACCTGATCCAGATATTTTTATCGCCGGTAAGGATATTATCACGGTTAACCTGTGCCTCGCCTTCGATTGTAAAAAGCGAACCGCCCCAGTTTTTGTAAAAAATTGAATTTACAATCCTGCTCCGTCCAGGCACATTGCCCAGTCCTGAAATTACAGCCCCGTTGGCTGCACCCCGGTTATTACCTACCGTGCAGTTCGACAGGATCAGGCTACCCGTACGGTCAACTGCAATGATTCCATCTGAAAGGAAGCTTTGATTATTGGTTATTACGCAATTTACCAGCTTTAACAATCCAAGGTTTTTTTGGTTTGTGTCGAAATAGATGGCGCCACCATCATCCATGGCTAAATTGTTTTCAAAATTACAGTGGAAGAACTGAGCCTGATAACCATTCACCGCGTTGCAATACAATGAAGCAGCTCCCCCTTTTTTCTTTGCCGAGTTGTTACTGAAAGTGCAGTTAATGACAAGAGGGGCAGCGCCAACCGATGTATACAATGCGCCACCGTCCTGTTCGGCACGGTTGCCTTCAAATTTGCAATTGACAATTCGGATTGTTTCCCCGCCCCTTAATATATGGATGCCTGCGCCATATTTATCCTGAAAACTTCTGCCTTTTGCATTACCGTTTGTAATGGTTAAACCGTCGATACGGATAAAACTGCTGTTGGTTATTGAAAACACATGATAAGCCCTTTGCCTTCCATCGATTATTACCTTATTTTTTTCAGTATCGCGCTGGCTTATGAATTGTTCATCACCCCTGAATCCGCCATAGATATACAATCCCTTGCGGAGTTCAATTTCAACGGGAGCATCGTAAGTTCCCCGGGATACCCATATTTGCGTGCCTGCTTTTGCCTGATCAATGGCTGTTTGAAGGGAAGTAAAAGCATCGGCCCAGTTGGCACCGTTTTTATTATTGCCTTCTTTTGAAACATAAACAATTTTTGTTTCTCCGGTTGGATGAAAATAACCGTTAATTACCGGTTTTAGTCTGTTCTCCTTATCATAGTCGAGCAAAATAATTGCAGGCGTATTGTACATTGGGGCCGAAACATCGTTATAACCCGAAAATGTTGCCCAAATATTTTCCTCATAATCGTAGAACAACATTCCACCTCCACCATGGGGAACTGATAACCATGGCTTGGAATATGGACCGAAAAATGAGTTTGAACTGGCGATCAGGCAATCAAAACGAGAATTTTCAGAAGAAGAAGGGACAGGGCTTCCGGTGGGTTCACCGCTAATGATGTCATTCCATTGTGATGAAATCAAAAAATACTTTTCACCATTCCTGAAAACCGATACCATTCCTTCAGGTTTATTCCCTTCATTTTGGGTTTGAATTTTTCGTGGTGAAGAGCTGCTGAAACCGTTCATTTCATCGTTCATGGTATGTACCTGGCCTCCATTCCATATAAAATAAACTGTTTTGTCAGTGTCTTCAAATAAAGCAGCATTGGCCCCCTTTACCAAAGGTTCATCGCCCGAAACATCGGTGTAAGGCCCCGAGGCATTCCCCGATATGCTTTTCAATATGCCCGAATAATTCGTATTTGTGAGGGTATAGGTAATCCAAAAATTATTTTTTATG
>JAFGEV010000316.1 GCA_016931385.1 Prolixibacteraceae bacterium | reverse complement strand
TTTACCGTCTGATTCTTTAAAATACACCCTGTATCCCTTAGCATAGTCAATTTTCAATTCCCGAATGCCATTTCCAACAGGTTCGCAGTCACCAAAGTGTTCATCATTCTCAATCTTTTGAATGCGAAACAATATTTTGGCTTTGGCTCTTAAATCTTTTAGTTTCCTCAGCCATTTGTCAAATTCGACTGTTTTCTTAATTATATACATTTATCAAACTGTATTCAGTTGGATACAAATTTATACAATCTATTCTATTTATGAAAGGCTTAATTAAATATTTCTAAGGAAAAAACGATTTATAATGCATTATGGATGTGTCTCTTAAAATGCACCACAACTTTCATATATCATCAATCATGTCCCATTTTGGATCTTTTTATGTTTACTTAAATTCAAAAAACAGAGGTTTCATACACCCTTTCCGGCCTTATCCCAACTTTCTTTTCTGATGCATTCGGAAGATGTGCAGTACCTTGTTTGTTTTTTTGTTTAACACACTCAAAATTAAGGGAAAAAAGATTATTATCAAACATTATATAAAATAATCATTACAATTGGGTTTAAAAACCAGGTGCGTTTTAATGGCCTGAATATTATGTGGAAAAAATCCGGATTAAAAAATCCGAAACAGCGGAGTTGAACTCGCACATCTTGACCGTGCCCTTTGGTTATCGTCAGAATCGTACTCATTTCATCCAATTCAATTTTAACTTATACAGTGAATTGCTGGTTGTTACAAATAGCTCATTTTTATTTTTCCCACCCCATATTAGTGATTGTACACGCTCATCAAGCTTAATTCGTTTAATTTCGTTTGCATTACTATCCAAAATTATTATTTCACCTTCGGCCAGAAACAGTCTGCCCTGATTGTCATATACATTTCCATATTCACCCCGCGCAATAAATTTGCTCATTTTTGAAAGACCACCCTGGTCATTCACCCGGAATTGGTAAGTGATTTTGGAATCTTCATGGGTAACATATACCGGCTGGCTTTGATTTGGTTTCACTGCCATAAGTTGCACTGATCGCCCCAGGTCAAACGTATTTGGAATAATGGTGACTCCGTCTGGTGCAATAAAACTCATGTCAGCCAATGTAGTAACAACATTTTCGAAATCATCCCTCCATCGATGGATTGGATGAATCACACGTTGTACATTTTTAATTTCATTCGTTTTTGAAAGGCTTAACACCTGCATATCGTCTGTTTTATCGGGATTTACAGCATAGGCTAAAGCTGCCCAGCCACCATTTCCCCATCCGCTATAGTATGGGTTGTTATCCGGAAGATTTTCGATTGTTTGAGGCTGATTGTTATCATTAAACCCCGGTTGCGGATCGTAACGGCAGATGACGATCAAATTATCCCTGGTGTCAACAGCAAGGGAAAAAGGCTTGTACAGATAATCAGCATATATGGATATTGTATTCGTTTCTGCTGCCCATTTATAAACACGTTTCTGCTGATTTTCACAGAAGTAAACATTTCCTTTACTGTCGGAAGCAGCACCTGTGGCAAACTCATAGCCAAATCCAATTTTTTCAACCTCAACATCGGAATTTTTGTTGGACAATTCATTGCCCGTTATTTTTACCCTGGCAAAATCTCCCGGATACACAATCAGGTTTTTATCCATATCGTAAATGGTTCGCTCAGGCAGTTGCAATACCTGTGTCCAGCTACGCATATTTCTGAATTCGATGTTATTGCTGTTGGAAACTTTTATTCCCCACG
The DNA here is from genome assembly GCA_016931385.1 of Prolixibacteraceae bacterium. Classification (GTDB taxonomy): domain Bacteria; phylum Bacteroidota; class Bacteroidia; order Bacteroidales; family Prolixibacteraceae; genus DAIMEA01. Next base: position 9,340 of record JAFGEV010000316.1, on the reverse strand, counting down.
GGCGTGGAGTGTTCACACGAATTGTACGGTACATCCAAAAATTAGCAAACATCAGATTATTACAATCATTTATGTTTAGTGTTTGGGCATTTTTTCCCTCACTGCCTTCTTCTTCAAACTGAAAAGCATAAAATTTCCAATTGGCAACATTGTTCATGCGGGCTTCCTGACGCACATGATGTTCAAGCGACATTGCAAAAACTTTTCCCGGGGTGGAGGTATTGCTCATGTACAATCCCGTGCTTGCATACGTATTTGCGGTCCAGATATCCTTGAGAATTCCACCACCATTGTTTGTAACCCAGATGCTCCAATACTGATTATCCCACGCCTGGTCCATTCCCTCTTCGTAAACAGGTTCTGTTGGACTACTGATGTTTTGATTTCTTCTTCGGCTATTTGAGGGTTTTCCGGGTTGTGGCATGTTGCCATGCCCACCAACAATTTTTACGTCATTGATCATGGAAGACTTACTGGCCATCCACTTCAATGCCACTGCCCGATTATTATATGCCCCCGTGCTGATGCCAATTCCATTGATTAAATCATCACCACCTTCCGACGATTCCAGTACCGGAACAGGTGCTCCAAATCCGCTAAATTCTGTTTCACTTTCATTAATTATCAATTGAGTAGCATAAGGGTGCATACCAATCAGCCTGGTGCCTTCGTTCAATTTAATTGTTTCAGTAACCCGGTACCAACCTGTTGGAAAATAAAGGTTTTTGTGATTGGCAATGGCTGTCTGAATGGCTTCCGTATCATCCGTTTTTCCATCGCCAACAACGCCAAGCTCTTTAACGTTAATCCATGTATCCATTGATGGCAGATCAGGTATTACCTTATCCAGATTTACGGGGACACTATCAATAACTTCCAATTCGCTTATTGTTCTATACCTGGAATTGTCAGCCATGTCTTCCATAACCAATCCATGTACAAAGTTTTTAATCACGTACTGCTTGCTTTTACCTTCTATATTTTGTCCGCTGGATGCAAAATGTACTGGAACATCTACATTATGGCAAATAACGTTCAATAGGTTTATCTGGCTGCCGGCTTTATTTTCTACTCCTATCACCACTCCTTTCCTGACATTCCTGAAAAGGCAATCTTCCATAAACAACCGATCTGAAATGCCATGCTGAAGTTCAACTGCAACAGGCACATCATTCACCTGGGTAGAAATGATCGACATTCCGGTGTTCCTACTCAGAATAGCTGCGCTGCGTTGACCCTCAAAATACAGATCGATAATCAACATAGGCCATCCCGGAGATGTTCGTGAGGAGGATATTCCGTATTCGCCACCATAGAATTTAAGGTCTTCAATTTCATTTCCCAGATCATATATTCCGGCATATCCTTCGCCAATATAAAAGTTGCAATGACTCACAAAACTATGTTGTGCAAAATGAGTGCGAAGGGCAATGGCTTTGGGATTGCCTGCTTCAATTCTGAAATCAATATTGCTAATGGCGCTGTAAAATGTACCGGCACCTGCATCCCGGGGCTCATCTCCTTCCTCAACCAAATTATGCGTAAACCAAAACATGTAGTTGTATTCATCCTGGTAGCCATCGGTACTCTTGCCCAAAATAAACTCAGGCCGGCTTTTACCATAACCTATTATTCGAATTGCTTTGGGAACATAAATGGTTTTACTGATGCGGTACTTCCCTTCAGGAATGAATAATACGCCGAAATTCTTTTCTTTTTTAAGCTTATTTATGGCCAGTTGAAGCGCTTCCGATAAATCTTCATTACCATCTGCTTTGATGCCAAATGATTCCGTGTTGAAATAATGCGCTTCAGGATCATTTGGTAATTGTGTGTACACTGATTGAGCTCTTAAACTCAACGGAACAAAAAAAAGAACAATGAGCAAGGCTCTGATCATCGTTAAGTAAAATCTTTTTAGCACGTCGTTTAAATGAATGTTATAAACATGATTTTTAGAAACTTGTATGATATTTTCATTTTTTTTCACAATGTCACTTCCTGAAATGTCTTCATTTTCATTATTAATCATTTCAAAATTAATTTTTTGCTGTTGCCTTTTTCACAAAGCCCGCTAATAAGTTGCAGCATATAATCTGTTAAACGAAACTTAAGGGTAGCTAAAGTGATCGAACTCCAGCACCCTTAGGTTTTTCTAAAAATCTAAGGGTCTGTTGATTAGACCAAAACTAACACATTTAAAATTCCGGACTTTATTTCCTGTAAAGCGGAGGTTCTCATTTGAGAATACCTGTTAAGTGCGTTATAAATTTCTTTATACTTGTTTCAATTTCGGTTGTAATTTTGTTTAAATCGCTAAAATCAGGATTTTCCAAAACAACCATTTCAATAACCGAATCCGGGTTTTCGGTGAGCATGTAATTTTTTTCCAATTCAATCTTGTTGAACAAACTCAAATATTCTTTTTGAACCCTCCGGTTTTGGCCCGACAACCAGATTTCAAACCTGATTTTTAAATGGTCGAAGACAATAGCAAGTTTCAGGTTTCTATCTTTTAATACAGTTGTTACAACAGGAAAATAAGTTATATCCATATACCCCTGATAAAAACTTCCGACATGATAACCAAGATAATTAGTTTTTAAATAAGTCCTCAAACCCATCATATACTCGATAAGTCCCTTGTAGGCTTCCGGAATAGTTCCCAGCTCCATTTGCTTTTTATAAGCTGCAATATTTTGAATGAATGGTTTTTTCATTGTTTCGGTTTTTTATAATGACAAATAACCAGAAAATACATATTTAACTTTTACCACCTTTTTAACCCGGTTTGTTTTCTTTCCCAACTTTCTTACCTGAACCATCCGGGGGATGTGCAGTTTTCAGTTTTTTATCTTAGTATATGCAACCTGTTAATTCGCATATGCATTTCGATGAGTATTAAACTCTCCTTCAGTAATTATCATTCTTTCATTTGTTTCAGGATAATTTAAAATATCTTTGTATTGAAGGGCATCAAAAGATATTCTTCCCACAATAGTAGGTTCTAATGAAATAATTTCAATGCTTCCTGAAACTGCAAAATACTCCTGATTGTTACACGTTAGCTTTATAATAGCTTCTTTTTCATTTGGTATTAATGATACATTATAAATTCTTTTTTCCAAAACCCTTTTTTTAAAAGAAAGATCAATCCTGTCATCTGAAGTTGTTGATTCAAAATCCAAACACACACCATCTATAACATGTAAAAAGATGCTGTCTTGTGCATATACAAACCAAGTGCATTCTACCGGCCCCATTAATGTTGATGAATATTCGACTTTTTCTCCATTGATATAAAACCTAAAACCGTCTTCGATACCGTGATCAATTTCTTTTTTACATGAAGTGATGAGAATTGTAATTAGTGAAAAACCAATAACAAATAAAATCTTTTTCATAGCATTCATTTTTTAGTTGGAAATATTTAATATGCTCAAAGTTATGGTAAAATCACATATAGTCAATGTATTTGAATAAATTTTATGATCAAATTATCAACAAAGTATGGCATTTTGCAGTATCCGTGCATTTTTAAACAGGCTCACTGTTATGTTCATGTGACATTTCTGAATAGAAGGATAAAGCCCTGGCAGGTAGAGCATAGGGTGAAAGCCTATGTTGCCAAAACCTACAATAAAATAATCATGAAAGGATGTTACGAAATTTCTGTGTCAGACCTTCAGTCTTCAATTTACAGTTTCCTCTTGCCATAGGGTTTCGCTTTGCTGCACCCTATGCTTTTACGTGATATCCCTTTGGGATAAATTTCAATTTTAAATTAATGCCTCACCCTGCCTCACCGGCAAGCATATTTACACCATCGCCTGGCAGAAAAATAACCCACAAGTACACATTTTGTGACAGACCTTTCAGCGTCGTTAGAACTGACAGCGTCTGTAAAGTAAATACATTATCTTCCCCAACCGCATAAACAGGCCAGTTTAACACCTAAAACCTGGTTTTATGAAGTGGCAAGGTCAAGCCTTTTCCCTTCAGAGAAAAGTTCGTTCAGCCCGTGGTTCAGCCGGATCTCAAACTGAATGATGCTGTTCCCGATATATTGGCTCAAGCCTAGCCCGATACAAAAACCTACTTCAGTTTTATTGTCGATTGCATGATTGTAATAGCTCTTTGACAAAGCTTCATCCGGAATGTTTATTACTTCGCTGTCGGAAAACAGATAGGAAAGAACAGGCCCTGCTGTAATTGTAAATTTTATTTTCTTTACCCCGATATCAAAGCGCGATAAAAAGGGGAATTCAATGTATTCAAGGTTCCGGCTGTAATATAACGAAGTATCGGGGCCTTCGGTCCAGCCCCTTCGCGAGTAATTCAATTCCATTTGCAATCCCAGGCGGGGCTCTGAATAATAAATGAATACAAAGCCACCATTGTAGCCTAAGGTAAAATTCTGGTCTGTTGTTAAATCGAGCATTTGCTGGGTTGACAGGGAAAAATTCACCCGCGATAAGTTCACTCCAGGACTTACGCCCAGGTAAAATTTGTTTCCCGTCGCCTCTTGTGCAACGGTATGTATTGCCGATATTAGAAGTATAATTAGAATTATTCGTTTCATAGGCAGTTTTTTATTTTTTTGATCTACGTTATTTTTTAAAGATTTAACGTTTACTTGTCATGCTAAATTACTCTAAAACCTGATCTTAGGGTTTTTTAACATAAGACATCACTTATCATACTGCTTGTGGTTCGAATAAGTAGCTACAACCCATCTCCATAAACATGTTTCATTATATTGCAGCTTCACTGAACCAAAAAAATTATATCTTCGAAAGGAATTTTTACCTAACCGATGCCTGTTGATAAAACAAATAACCAGCTTTTCGTATTCCTTTTTGTGATACTGCTTTCCTTTTTGACACTATCAGGGCAAACGGCCAACACCCGTCTGTTCAACAACATCAAGGTAAAAGACGGATTACCTGTCGACCAGATTTTCACCATCACACAGGACACAAGTGGGTTCATGTGGTTTGGCACCATAAACGGTTTTCTGCGATACGACGGCTATACCATGAAGGTTTTCAGGCTTGGCGAAACGGCAGGTATTGCCCTGCCCGACAACCAGATCACGGCCATCGAAAACGACGGTGGAAGTGGTTTATGGATTTCGTGTTATGAAGGGCTAATCTATTTCGACACCCATACCTGGGAAAGTAAACAAATTGATCTTGGGGGCACACGCGAAGTAAGATGCCTTTTGAACCAGGGCGATTCCGTATTGTGGATCGGTACAGCCGACGGCCTCTTCAGGATGAACTCCTTTACAAGCGAATTTGTGGTATTCAATCAGCAAAATTCCAGGCTGGGATCAAACATTGTACGCTCTCTCTATACCGATTCCGATGGGAACGTGTGGGTGGGCACTTTCGATGGGTTAAACGCAATATCCACAAACGGACAATGGTTGTATTTCAACCTGAAGGGAAATTACAAGCCAGAGTTGAAAAACAACCTGGTCCTCGACATACAGCCATTCTCACCACAAAACGATTCGCTTTTATGGATAGGCACCGAAACCGGGCTGGTATTATTTAACCGCGACACCTTTTCAAGTGAAGTGTTCAATTCGTTGAACACGGGATTTGGCAACGAAGTAGTCAAATGTATTTTTCCACTGAATGACGGCAATACCTACTTCGGAACCGATTTTGGGTTCTACTTTTTCAACAGTAAAACAAAAGAATCCGAGGTATCGACCCACGACCCTTTCAACAATTACTCCCTGGCAAACAACGTGGTTTGGGACATATTCCAGGACAATGCAGGGATAATCTGGCTGGCAACTGCCAACGGAATAAGCCAGTTAAATATCGATCAGGGTATGTTCCGGTTTACACCCGTTTACAATGTCGAAAATAACATTATTGTGGGCAACCAGGTAAACGACCTCTGCGCCGATGAAACCGGAGTTTTGTGGCTGGCCACCAAAAAGGGTGTCGTTGCCATATTCCCCGATGGGAAGCAGGAGGTTTTCACAGCCGACAACCCACCCGATAAGCGAATCGTTCTTGACAATATCAATACCATTACAGCCGATAATCTTGGCCGCATCTGGATTGGCAGCGCAGGAGGCATTAACGTTTGGGATACAAAAAAGCGCAAGATGCATACCATTACTGCCGACTTCAACCTGAATAAAGGGCTGCGTTCGAATTATATCAGCGCCTTCATTACCCCCCCCGATGGCTCGTTTTGGGTAAGTACATGGGGAGGCGGTATGTACAAAGCAAGGGGCAATTTCATGAATGTTGATGATATCTTTTTTGAATACGTGGCCAATTTCAACACCAACGTCTTTTCTTCGGATGATGAAAAGATATGGCTCAAAAACGACAAAAAAATATACACCGTCGATTTGTCGACCATGCAAACCGAACACCCTCAAAAACTAAACGAGGCCATCGGGCAAAATGAAATCAGTTCGCTGCTGATGACTTCAAAAGGCAAACTTTGGGTTGGGCTCAACAACCAATTATTTCAGTTCAACCCACATACTTGCAACTTCACCTTTACCGATGTAATAACCGGCAGGGAAAGCTCAATAAATAACCTTGTTGAAGATTTTCAAGGTGACATTTGGGGAACAACGCTTACTTCAGTTTTCAGGTATTCGCAAAAAAGCGGGGAAATTGAATCATTTCCGATGAAAAAGGGAATCCCCCTCGACATCTTCCTCACCCAAAGCCATGCACGCTCAAAAGAAGGCCTGATTTTTTTTGGTGGAAACGATGGTTTTATTTCTTTCAACCCGGCAGAAATTAACAAAAATCCCTTCTTCCCTAAAACGGTCATTTCGGGTTTAAGGGTCAACAATTCCGAAATATATTCTTTAAAACAACTGAAAGGCCGGAACAGCTCGAAGAACCTGGTTACTTTCTGCGACAAAGCAATTCTAAGATACGACCAACATTCCATAAGCATCAGTTTTTCATCGTTACACTTTGGAGATCCGGAAAGGAACATCTATGCCTATAAACTCGAAGGCTACGATAAAGAATGGAACTACACCACCGGAAAACAGAACACGGCATCGTATTCATACCTTTCGCCCGCGAAATACCACTTTACGGTAAGAGGCACCAATAACGACGGGGTATGGTCAGGCAAAGATGCTTCGCTTTACATTGAGATAAAACCCCCGCTTTGGGCAAGTGCATGGGCAATAGTGATCTATATTATCATCTTACAGCTCATCCTTATTTCATTGGTTATCACTTACCGCAATAAGATTAGGTGGAAAGAGAAAATTAAGCTTATCACCCTTGAAAAAGAAAAAAACGAAGAGCTGGCAAAGGCCAAGCAACAGTTCTTTACCAACATATCGCATGAATTCCGTACCCCGCTGAACCTGATAACGGGGCCGGTACAATCGCTCATCGAAAAACATAAAACCAACACACAAGAATTCAGCCTCCTACAACTGATCTCTAAAAACTCACGCCGCTTGCTCTCGTTGGTAAACCAATTGATGGACCTGCAAAAAATTGAAAGCCGCTCCCTTGAACTGAAATTGCAAAGCGTTGAACTGGTTACGTTGTGCCGTGAACAATACGCCTTGTTCAGCGACCTGGCCCATAGCCGCATGATCAGTTTTAATATTGAAACCCCGGCAGAGGCCCTTGGCATTGAAACCGACAGGGAAAAGCTTGAATCGATCATCCAGAACCTTCTTTCAAACGCGTTTAAATACACACAGCCGGAAGGAACCATAAGCCTGAAACTCGAAGTACCCGAACCCGGCCTGTTCAGGATATCGGTGTCCGACTCAGGCAAAGGTATCGCTGAAAAAGACAAGGAACATATTTTTAAAAGGTTTTACCAGGGGAAGAATACCACGGGAACTACTTCAGGGTATGGCATCGGGCTTAACCTTGTTAAGGAATACTGCGAACTGATGAACGGAAAAATCTGTTTCGAAAGCCGGTTGGGGCAAGGATCAAAATTCCAGGTTGAAATACCTTTTCAAAAAGGCACTTCAAATGAAGCCAGGCAAGAACTCATCGAAACCGAGGCATATTCACACAATAACATCAGACCTGTTAATCAAGAGCCCTCATCTGCCGGTAAACCTTTAGTGCTTCTGGTTGACGACAATCCTGACACGCTGGAATATATAAAAATATGCCTTGGGGGCAAATACAGTTTTATTACAGCCGCTGACGGTCGTCGGGGGCTGGAGTTGCTGGGAAAACATAAACCTCACCTGATCATAAGCGATATAATGATGCCTGAAACCGACGGTTTGTCGTTTTGCGAGCAGGTAAAGCGTGACCCCCGTTTTTCAAACACTCCTGTGATTATGCTCACAGCAATGGCCCTGGCCTCTCAGCAGGTACTGGGGCTTAAAGCCGGCGCTGATGCATACCTTACCAAACCTTTCAATATCGATGTGCTTGATGCCCGTATCGAAAGCCTGCTGGCACGCAACCAAAAAGTAGACGACTACATAAAACGAAGCCTGATAATCGAGAACCAGGAAGTAACCATTAAGTCGGCTGACGAAAAACTTTTACAGGAAGCAGTTCAATTCATAAACAATCATATCAGTGACCCTGAAATTAACATCGACAAAATGTGCCGCGATATTGGCATCAGTCATTCGAGCCTCTACCGGAAAGTGAAATTACAAACCGGCATGACCCTCAACGAGCTTGTGAGGCATGTTAAAATGAACAAGGCAGCCCAACTGATCAAAACCAAAAAATATACCATTGCCGAGATCATGGACGAGACAGGCTTTTCGAACCACTCGTATTTTGCCAAATGCTTCAAAAAAGAGTTTAAGGTTTCACCCAGGGAATACAAATAAAGAATTTTATTTTAATAAACCACAAACTAAAAATATGCATAAATTTGAAACCCTTATTCCTGGTAGTTATTATCACATATACAACCACGCAGCAGAAAATCGCGATTTATTTATACTGACAGAAAACTATGAACACTTCCTTGATATATACGATAAGTTCATTTCACCAGTTGCTGAAACCTTTGCCTGGGTATTAATGAAAAACCACTTTCACTTTTTGGTAAGAATAAAAGAAAATCTGGTTTATAAATATCAAAATGCCGACAGGCATAATGAAAATAAATGGGAAACATCAGACCTGTCAGCATGCGCAGCATCTGACAGCGTCAAAACACATGAAAAAGTCAAAATGAATAGTGATTCGCGTATTGCAAATTAAAAAATTTAACTTTACCAAACAGCTAAACAGATTCAAGAATAAATGAAACTCCGCCCCATCAGCGACATACACCTCGAATTCGGCCTGCGGGACTTTGACTTCACTGACTGCGACCTGCTGATTTG
>JAFGEV010000315.1 GCA_016931385.1 Prolixibacteraceae bacterium | reverse complement strand
TCGTACAAACAATTTGGAGCCATGGGAAAAGGCCAAAGGGAAATGGCAAATATGTGAATGGTATTTTTATTCCACCAGGATCGTATACCCCCACCCTTCAAGGCTTACAGGATATTGTCCTTCAATTTTCACTTCTTTACCACTAAAAGCATCGGAATATATGCCCGGGGCTGGCGTGCAATCAATGGTATCGTGTACCGGGTTTTCCGAGAGATTAAAAAAGGCCAAAACCTTACTATTGTCCTTTGCCCGTGAAAAAGCCAAAAGGTTGCTTTCATCACTTGTGCTCAGAAAAAGAATTGGCGCTCCGGACTCACCATTCCAAAGCGCACTGTTTTCCTGTTTAAGGTTTATTAAGCCTGAATAAAACTCCTGCATTTCGAGATTGCTCCAGTCCACCTCATCCTTTTCGAAAAATTCGAGCCTTTTGGTATTTCCGGCTTCCTGCCCGGTATAGATAAGGGGCATGCCCGGTATCGTGAATGTAAGCGCTGCCATTGTTTCTGCAGCATTGCCAAGGCGTTCGAACACGGTTCCGTTCCAGCTGTTTTCGTCGTGGTTGCTGGTAAATTGCATTGGGTAGCTTCCCGCTGGGTAAGTGGAATCAACTAAGGCAAAATAGTCCTTCACCTCTTTCACTCCGGCTTCGCCTTTGGCAATCTGATTGATAATGTGATGAAAATGCCAGCCGTAGTTCATATTAAAGGCCTTTTTAAGAAGTTCCTTTACGCCCTCATCTTCAGCCAGCATGTACACAGGTTTGATACTGTCGAGGGCGGCGCGAGCGTCTTCCCAGAAACCAACAGGGACCATCCCGGCTACATCGCAGCGGTAGCCATCGATATCTGCCTCGTTAACCCAGTATTTCAGTGCATCGATCATGGCAGCACGCATGTCGTGCTTGTCGTAATTCAGGTCGGCTACATCGCTCCAGTCGGCAACCGGCGAAACAATGGCGTCTGTTGAATCGGTGGTGTACCATTCGGGATGTTCGGCAATCCACACATTGTCCCAGCCGGTGTGATTGGCTACCCAGTCGAGCAGCACCTTGAAGCCCAGCTTATGACAGACATCTACCAGCATTTTAAAATCATCGAGGGTTCCGAATTCGGGGTTTACTTTTTTATAATCCTGAACGGCATAATACGAACCCAATGTCCCTTTCCGGTTTTTCTCCGAAATGGGGTGAATGGGCATGAACCAAAGGATTTCAACGCCCAGTTCTTTTAACCTGGGCAGGTGTTGCTGAAAAGCTTTAAATGTTCCTTCGGGGGTATACTGGCGAATGTTTACTTCGTAAATCACTGCATCGTGCGACCATTCGGGAAAGAAAGCTTCCGAGGCCGGGTTTGCTCTTTTATCTTCTTCAACCTTTTTCGACTTGCACGAGGCCATAGCCATTGAGGTCAGTATAACGATGAAAATAACCAGTTGTTTCATTTTATTTCATTTTGATGATTTCAATTTTTGACGATCCGTTTTTCTTAAGTTCAAGTTTTGCCTTTCCTATACCATTTTCAATTTTCACTTCTTCCGAAAAGGCCATTTCCGGGTAATTGTGCACTATCAGTTCAATTTCCCTTTTATCGGGCCTGCCGGCATAATCGTTTCCATTGTTTGTAAATGTAAAAACCAACTTTTCGCCAGTTTCAATAAAAGCACAATTTATGATTTCGAACTCGTTTTTTCCATAGGCATTGCGGGTTTCCCCGTTATCGTCGTACATGGCATACGCTGCCTGCATTACGGTTCTGTCGTAATAGTAATGGATTTCAACCCGGCTGGGGTCGTATTCTGCAGTATTTACAACTGGCGATGTCATAGGGATAAAACTTCCGGCTTTTACAAAAACCGGAATATTTTCAGTAACAATATCAACCTGAAATAAACTGTTACCCAGGAATCGGTTTTCATTAAAAAAGTTGAACCATATCCCGTTTGGCAGGAAGACCATTTTCTCCTTTTGCCCGGCTTCGAGTACAGGCGCTATCAAAAATGCATCGCCCCAAAAATACTCATCCCACATTCCCCACATCATTTTAGGCAGGGTTGCTTTCAGAAAAAGAGGCGAGGCCAGGGTTTCGCCAAACTGCTCCTGCCGCCAGGCCAGGGTGTAATTATAGGGCAGCAACCTGTATCGCAGCTCAAAGAATGGTTTAATCAGTCTTTGTATCGAGTCGCTGTAGTATATTGGTTCCGAAGGTACTTTTTCGCTGTGTGGCCTGAACACGGGATTGAATACCCCGAATTGCAACCAGCGGAGGTACAGTTCTTCGTTTTTGGGTTCGGCACAAAATCCTCCCAGATCGGAGTGGGCATAGGGAATATTCGACAAACTCATCGACAGCATATTGGGCAACTGGGCTTTGAAGCCGCCCCAGGTGCGGGAAACATCGCCCGACCATGGATAAGAACCATAACGCTGCGATCCGGCAAAACCGGCCCGGTTTAAGTGGAATATTCGTTTTTCGGGATAATGCTCATCGTATTTGTCTGAAAGCATTTTGCTCCAGTAATGTCCGTACAGGTTTTTTACAGCAGGGCCTTTGCCTGATTTAAAAACCAGGTCGTCGTGAAACTTCTCGGGTTCGCCCAGGTCACCCCACCAGCCTGCCACGCCCTTTTCTACCTGTTTTTGGTAAAACTTCCAGAACCAGTTGCAGGCATCGGGATTAAACAAATCGATAAGCCCGGCACGGCCAAAAAAGAAATCTTCAACAATGTTGGTTTTCCCGGTTGAATCGGTTGCAAAGTAGCCCAGGCTATCGGCTTCGGCAAAATTCACCGAGCTTTCGAGTATATAAGGTTCGGTAATAAGAATGGTATTTACCCCTTTCTTTTTAAAATCGTTAATCATTTTTTCGGGTGCTGGCCAGTTGGGTTTGTACCAGTCCAGGTCTCCCATCATCCAGCCGGCAGGGCCAAGGCCAAACCAGTACAGATCGAGGATAATGGCATCTACCGGGTAGCCTGCGCTAAGCATACTGTCGAGTTTTTCGCGGGCTTCTTTTTCAGTTTGGTAACCAAAGCGGCTCATCAGGTTTCCCAGAGCCCAGCGCGGTGGCATGGGCTGTGTGCCTGTTAAACAGCCAAACGTTTTTTGTAAAGCATGTTGGTTCGAATTATATAAAAAGAAATATTGGTTTTGCCCCCCAACCGTTGCTATTTCAAGTATCGATTTTTCTGCCTTGCCAATGTCGGCATATCCAATTGCCCCGTTGTTAAAGAAAACTGAATAATTTGAAGAAGAAATGAAATGGGGAACGGAAAAGTTAAGGTTTTCTTCACCCCAGCCATAACCCCAATGGGGCTCGTTGTTCAGATTGAGCCTGTATCCCCTTCGGTTTAGGGGTATGGCACCTTCCCCTCCACCAAATATTTTTTCACCGGCAGCAAGGCTGATCCGGAAACCTGAATTGACCGAATCGCTGAAAAAACCCTTGTGAGAAGTAATCGTTTGCTTCCGGTGGTTTTTAAAACCGATGTGAAGGTTTTCCTTATCAATGATAAGGATCAGAGAATCGGTTTTTAAAATCCAGTGCCGGTTATTTTGAGATATTTCGAAGCCTGTGTTTTCCGGTTCGGGGCTTATAGCCTGTGTTGAGGCAACTGGTTGGTTTTGTTCTTTTGAAATACAAATGATGTTGGGCATATAGGCAACGACAGAGATTGCCTCGCCAGATGTTTCAATCGTCACCCTGCCTGTTTCGGCATTTTCCGAAAGGGTTGCCTGGGATATGCCGTTTAACGAAACCAGCAATGATACAAGAAGGATGTTTATTTTTTTCACGCTGCTTTGTTTTAGGTTTAATTGATTACTGCAATTCAAGAACCAACGCTGTTTTTCCCTTAACAGTGAGATTGCCTGTCAAATTGTAAATATTGTTGGTAAACACATCTTTTCCTGAAACATGACCGTTAATTGCTTCTGAAAAACGTGAAAGGCCAAGGTTTTGTTCTTCGGGGCTATTGTTAAGGATAACCATTACCCTTTTTTCATTGTCGATTCTGAAATAAGTGTACACATTATTTTCAGGAATGAAATGAAGTAAACTGCCTGTTTGCATCACGGGGTTTTCTTTCCTGAAACGGATAAGCAGGGCAATATGGTTGAAAATTTCATTTTCGGTAGCGGTACGTTGAACAGGGTCAAAAACCGAACGTTGATGGTCGGCCCAACCCCCCGGCATTTCGCGGCGTATGTCACCATCGCCTTTAGCCTTATCGCCTCCCATCATGATCTCCCCCCCATAGTAAATCTGGGGTATTCCTCTGGTTGTAAGCAGGAAGGTGTAAGCCAGTTTGTACTTTTCAACATCGTTGCCTACCTGGGTGCTGAAACGCTGGGTATCGTGGTTTTCGAGCAGGGTGACCAGGTTATAGGGATCGGCATAAAAATAATCCTGGGCAAGGGTGTTCCACAATTGGCCAACGCCACGATCCCAGCCTTGCACATTTTCATTAAAAGCTACCGATACTGCATCGTGCATGGCAAAGTCCATCAGTGCCGGCAATCCCGAGTCATAACCGTTGTAGTTCAGGGTACCGCTTTGCCAGTAAGCCACTTCAGCCGGGCTATGCTGCCAGCATTCGCCCACAATGTTCAGGCCGGGAAATTCATTCCTGATGGCGAAGGTCCATTCAGCCGCTTTCCATGGATCGTTGTATGGATAGGTATCGACCCTTATACCATCGAGCCCTGTATATTCGAGCCACCAGATTGCAAATTGCTTTAGGTAGGTTAGCATGAAAGGGTTATTCTGGTTCAGGTCGGGCATTTCGCGTACAAACCATCCATTAAAATTCAGGTTGGCATCAACTGCCGAAACATATGGATCGTTGGTGGTGGCTATGCGGTAATTTGTCTGGATGTAGGTTGTTCCACCGTTTATCCAGTCGTCAAAAGGGAGATCAGCCATCCATGGATGCGCGCTACCACAATGGTTCGGGATCATATCCATGATCACTTTCATACCCCGCCGGTGGCACTCGTTAACCATTTGTTTGTACTCCTGGTTCGTCCCGAAACGGGGGTCAACCCGGTAATAATCGGTTGTGGCATAATGGTGGTACGATGCACTTGGCTGGTTATCTTCAAGAAGGGGCGTTGTCCAAATGGCTGTAATACCCAGTTCCTGTAAATAATCAAGGTTATCGAGAATTCCCTGTATGTCGCCACCATGACGGCCAAAGGGATCATCCCGGTCATCTTTGTCGGTAAGGCCTTCAACCGAATCGTTCGAGGGGTCACCGTTTGCAAAACGGTCGGGGAATAAAAGGTATAATACATCGCTGTTGTCGAAACTTTCACGGTAAGCTGAATTTTCTGTCCGCTGTTTTAGTTCATATTGATGTACATCGATTGTTTTTTCACCATCTTTAAAATAGATACTGAACGTGCCAGGTTCAACATCATCGGCAATTACAAGGTTTACAAACAAATAATTATTACTCTGAGGTCGGGTCACCGAGTGTATAACAACCCCCTCGTATTCAACAACAGGCTTCAGCCCCGATATGCCTTCGCCATAAACCATGAGCTGCAATTCGTTATTATTGAAGCCTGCCCACCAGTTTGGCGGGTCGATTCGGGTTATTTCAGCCCTAAGCAAAAAAATGCCAAGTGTAAGTATGATTACAGTAATTGTGATTCTCCTCATGAATTAAATATTTGAATAATGAATTACGGATGTTTTATTTTTTAGTAAAGTTACGGATTTCGCATAAACGAAAAGTGATAAATCCCCATCTGAATGGTTAGTAATTTCGATGGTTCGAGGCATAACTTTAACTTGTAAATGGTTTCCCCGAAAGTTGACCCTGAAACAATACGATTTCCAGTTAGCAGGAAGTATCGGGTTTAAATGCAGGGCATTGCCAAGAACCCGTATCCCTCCAAAGCCTTTGACTACAGACATCCAGGTACCACCCATGCTTGTAATGTGCAGCCCCTCGCAGGTATCGTTGTTGTAATCGTTAAGGTCGAGGCGGGCAGTACGCAGGTACAAGCTGTATGCTTTTTCGGGTTTCCCTACCGAGGCTGCCAGAATGGTATGAATGCATGACGACAAAGACGATTCGTGGACAGTAAGGGGTTCATAAAAATCGAAGTGGCGGCTGATAAAAGTTTTATCATATTGGTCTTCGAAAAGGTAGAGGCTCTGAAGTACATCGGCCTGTTTGATATAAGGCGATCGTAAAATCCTGTCCCACGACCAATGTTGGCTTATGGGCCTTTCAGCCGGGTTAATTGCTGATGCCGGTTCCAGTTCTTTATCAAGAAAGCCATCCTGCTGCAAAATTATTTTTCTTTCTTCATCCCAGGGGAAGTACATTTTTCCGATGATATGCCTCCACATGTTTGTTTCAGCTTCATCGTTAAAGCGGGTTTTTTCAGTAACGGCAAGCCACTCCGAAGGATGAAGTTCTTTCATCCACTGAATCGATTCGAGGGTATATTTTAATGTCCAAACGGCAATGTTGTTGGTATGCCAGTTGTTGTGCACGTTGTTTTCATATTCGTTGGGGCCGGTAACGCCAAGCATAACATAGGCTTGTTTTTGTTCCGACCAGTTTACCCTCTGGCTCCAGAAACGTGATATGCCCAAAAGCACTTCAATCCCGAAAGGCGCAAGATAATCCTTATCGCCCGTATAATTTATGTATTCATAAATGGCATAGGCAATGGCCCCGTTCCGGTGTACTTCTTCAAAGGTAATTTCCCATTCGTTGTGGCACTCTTCGCCGTTCATGGTTACCATAGGGTATAAAGCTGCGCCAGTGTTAAAGCCAAGCTTACAGGCATTTTCAATAGCTTTGGGCAAGTGTTTGTACCGGTACATGAGCAGGTTCCGGGCCACAAGCGGGCCGCTGGTTGAGAGGTAAAAAGGCAGGCAAAACGCTTCGGTATCCCAATAAGTTGATCCGCCATACTTTTCTCCGGTGAAGCCTTTTGGCCCGATATTCAGACGTTCATCATCGCCCGTGTAAGTCTGGTTCAATTGAAATATTGCAAAGCGGATACCCTGTTGCGCAGCTACATCGCCTTCAATAACGATATCGCTGGTTTTCCACTTTCGGTTCCAGGCCAGCCGGTGTTCTTTTAACAATTTGTCGAAACCCGCTTCAAAAGCTTTGTTTAATAATTTTTTCGCCTTGTCAACTAGTTCTGGTTTTCTGAAGTATTCCGAAGACGCGTTTACGGCATATTTATAAATGGTAAGTTCCTGTGCCTGTTTCAGCCCTATTTTAAAAGATGACCCGATAAATTTCTCCTGGCAATCATTTTTTATACAAAGCACTTGTTCTTCGTTTCCGTTAAGCGTATTGAATTTCATTCCCGAACAAATCAGAAACCCGGTTTTTTTTGTGTAGGCCGAAACGTACCCTTCGTTTCCAAGGTTCTCGATATAATCCCCTTCCCAGAATTTTTCATCATAGTTGGAATCTTCATTCACAACATCGAAATCGAGGTATGGTGTTGCAACAATTTCAGCATCGAAGTTTAATGGTTTCACGCAATACCTTACTGCTCCAATTTCGGGGCGGACAATACTCAAAAACCTTATTACAGAAACTTCAATTGTTTTACCATTTTTAAAAGAAGCGGTAAATTGCCGGCATAGCGTACCTTCTTTCATGTTCAGTTCCCTGCGGAATGAACTAATTTTCATTTTTGCAAGGTCAAGGCGTTCCCCGTTTATGGTTATGTCAATCCCGATCCAGTTTGCCGCGTTTAAAACTTTTGCAAAATACTCGGGGTACCCGTTTTTCCACCAGCCCACAAGGGTTTTGTCGGGGTAATAAATCCCGGCAATGTAATTTCCCTGAAGTGAATCTCCTGAATAATGCTCTTCAAAATTTCCGCGCCCCCCCTGCCTTCCGTTTCCAAGGCTGAAAATGCTTTCTGAAATACGGTTGTATTCGGGGTGAAACCCTTCCTCAATGATCTTCCACTCATCGTTGATCAAATAATCCTTCATATTAAAAAACCTTTTCTTCTTCTGATCTTTTCCTGTATTTCCTTTCTATCAACAGATGTAAAAAATGTGTCTTTCCGACGAGGCACAAGGAGGAATCTGCCCGCAAAAGTTGAGATTCCTCTTCGCCAATTGGCGTATCGGAATGACACCTTCTTTTTAATTTTCTAAAACTGTCGTTTTTTATCCTCAATATTGTTGCTTTTTCCCCTGTTACAAATTCATCAAATCAACCAGCCTGAAATGTTCAAAACCTCCTATCACTTTATGGGCACCGGGCAGGTTCTGAGGCAAGCCAACACCAATACAAACCATGCCTGCATTCAGGGCTGCTTCTACACCGGCTGCAGCATCTTCGAATACCACACAATTCCCCGGGGGAACATTCAATTCTTTAGCCCCTTTTAAAAAAACTTCCGGATCGGGCTTGGCCTCCAACACCTTATTGCCGTCAATCACGGCATCGAAATAAGATTGAAGCTTTAGCCGTTCAAGAATGAGCGGTGTATTTTTACTGGCCGAACCAATGGCCGTTTTAATCCCGGCAGCTTTCAACTCGCCCAGGAACTGCATAACCCCGGGCAAAATTTCACGGGGCGACATTTTTTTAATGAAGGAAACATACCTGTTGTTTTTTCTCGTGGCCAGTTTCGATTTTTGTTCATCATCAAGTGAAATGCCGCCAAGTTCAAGTAAAATATCGAGCGAAGCCATGCGGCTTACACCTTTCAACCTTTCATTGTGGGTTTCGGTAAACACGAAGCCCATTTCTCCGGCAAGCTCTTTCCATGCCAGATAATGGTATTTGGCCGTATCGACAATTACCCCGTCGAGGTCGAATATGCAGGCTTCAATTTTCATCCGTCGAATCAGAGTTTTTCAGGTGCGGCAACATCTTTTACAAAAAGTACCGTAATTGAGGCCACTGCCATTGAGCAACCACCGAATACAAGCGCGAAAATGGGCTGGTTCCCGAAAACATCTTTTACCAGGAAGCCCAGTATTGTTGCTGCAAGTATTTGCGGAATTACAATAAAGAAGTTGAAAATACCCATGTAAATTCCCATTTTATGCTGTGGCAACGAACCGGTTAGTATGGCGTATGGCATCGAAAGGATTGAGGCCCATGCAATGCCAATTCCAACCATCGGGATCCAGAGCGGTCCGGTAGCTTTAAACAAATAAATTGAAGCAAGCCCGGCAGCGCCCAGCATTAAACAGATAAAATGCGTGAACCTGCGGCTGGTATATTTGGCCAAAAGGGGCAGGAGGAATGCAACAAGAGCTGCAACACCGCTGTAAATACCAAACAGCACACCTACCCAGTCGGCGCCTTCGTTGTATATGGCCGACATGGTATCGGTTGTTCCCAGAATATGGCTTGTAACACCTGCTGTTGTATATATCCACATCGAAAAAAGCCCAATCCAGGTAAAGAATTGTACAATGGCCAGTTGCTGCATGGTTTTGGGCATACGGAGCAGGTCGGAAAAAATTTCAACCAGTGCATTTTTTTCGTATCCCCGGTTTTTAAGCCCAACGGCAAAAAACATCATCAGGCCAAACAACAGGAGTATCCCCCCCATTACATACAGCTCTTTTTCGAGGTTCAGAAAATATGTGACCAAAACAATTGCCAAACCAATTAACCCGAAAATTGCACCCACATTGCTGAAAGCCCTTTTTGAAACAGGCGCTTCAGAATATTCCACCACATCGGGCTGGCTGTCTTTTTTTGCTTTCTCAAACTCTTTGAGTTCTTTGGGCGAGTACTCTTTTGTGGTAAGTATGGTAACCATTACGGCAATAAAGAAAACAGCGCCTCCAATGTAAAAAGACCATTTCACCGATGGGGGTATCATCCCTTCGGGGGCTGTGTTTGGGATATTGAACCAGTTGGTAAGCACGTAGGGCAGGGCCGAAGCAACAACAGCGCCAATTCCGATAAAGAAGCTCTGCATGGCAAAGCCCATGGTGCGTTGCTCGTTGGGCAGCATGTCGCCAACAAATGCCCTGAATGGTTCCATCGAAATGTTGATGGAAGCATCCATGATCCAAAGCATCCCGGCAGCAATCCACAACGAAGGGGAATTCGGCATGATAAACAAAGCCGTTGAAGCAAGTATTGCCCCAACCAGAAAGTAAGGTCTGCGCCTTCCCAGCCGCGTCCAGGTTTTATCACTGTAATGCCCTATAATGGGTTGAACAATCAAACCGGTAAT
>JAFGEV010000043.1 GCA_016931385.1 Prolixibacteraceae bacterium | reverse complement strand
GGGAACTTTGCCTATAAAACTCAGCTGAGCTGGTGGATATTCGCATTTGCTGGGATATTGGCATTGGTAATTGCATTGTTCACGGTTAGTTTGCAAAGCTGGAGGGCGGCTACGAGAAATCCGGTTGAGTCACTCAGATATGAGTGATGAAATCCTCGATCGCGAAGCGCATCGGGATTGAGGCACTCCGGTATGAGTGACGAAATCCTCGAAAACTTAGTGTAACGGGTTGGATGCATTAAGATATGAGTAATCCCTCCAATCCCTTCAGGGGGGAGCTTGGAAGTTACAAAACTTAAAAAGACAGAACATAAAAAGTGAATAAAACAAAAATTCTAACTGAAGCTTAAGTCCCCCTTGAGGTTTTTAGGATTAAATAATACTTGACAAAATTATGTTTCAGAAAATTATTAAATACGGGTTTCGTGGAATCTGGAAAAACAAGTTGTTTTCGGCTGTTAACTTACTGGGACTCACAACCGGGATTGCTGCATTTATGGTTCTCTTTTTATACACTTTGAATGAAAAGAGTTATGACAAACATTTTAAGGAAGCCAGTAATATTTACAGGGTATCGTCAATGCCACTGGGAATTGACAATAACCGTTGGGCACGCAGCCTTGGGATGATCCACAGTGCTGCAGCATCGCTCCCCTATGTTGAAGATGCCACCTGGTTTTCCCATGCACCCGAAGGAACCATCAAAATCGGCAACCGTCAATATCAACAAAAAGATATACTTTCTGTCGATGAAAGCTTTATTAACCTTTTCGAAGTAAAAACAGTTTTTGGCGACCTGTCGGAAATTACAGCTCCTAATACGGCTTTTATCTCCGAACGATTTGCTAATAAATATTTTAATGGAGAAAATCCTATTGGAAAGACGATTGAGATTGATGCACTACAATACCAGCGAAATCTTGGCACCTTTGAAATACGTGGAGTTGTAAAGAACACGCATCCGAAAACACATTTCAACTATGAAATACTGTTGTCACAAAAAGGTGCCCTTTCGGAACGCTATACTGCATTGCCCGGCAATAAAATTCAGTGGGTATACAACTACTTGTTGCTTAGAAAGGGTACAAAACCTGAAGAAGTAGCCAAGGCATTACACGAAAAATTTTCAGAGAGCAGCCTGCCCCTGATTGCAGGCCCCAAAGAATATAAGTTCTCGTTGATCCCATTAACAGATATTCACCAGAACTCAAACGACAGTTTTGAATTAAAAGAAAGTACTTCGAAAGTCAATATCGGTTTATTTACAGGAGTTGCATTGGTAATTTTGCTTATTTCGCTGTTTAATTTTACGAACCTAACTATTGCCCAATTAATTAAACGATCGCAGGAATTAGTTTTAAAAAGATCGCTTGGCGCCACTACTTTTCAGTTAATATTTCAAGTTTTAACTGAAGTATTTCTTACCTGTTTATTGGCAATAATGTTGGCTTTAACGAGTATTGAAATTTTAAAACCCATGTTAAATCAACTTTTTGAAATTGATTTTGAAGTATATTATCGCGAACCTTCTGTTTACCTGAGCATTTTATTAGCGCTGGCAACTTGTTTGCTGATATCAACATTATTTACATTATTAATTATTCATAAAAAAAGCAATACTTCAAAACAACAACATCCAGGAAGTATGGCAATGCGTCCATTGCTGATTGCACAGGTAGCGATTGTAATTGTGCTTATTTCCTCAACACTTTTGGTAAACAAACAAATCCGTTATGTGCTTACCAGTCCTCTTGGTTTTGATGAAGAACAAGTTGTCGTTCTTCATTTAAAGGATTTTTCAAAAGATCCTGCTGTTTTTGCCAATGAGCTTAAAAAACAAAGCGAGGTAGAATCGGTTGGCTTTTCCATGCAACATTTTGCTTATCCAACCCAAAGTTTTCAATTGGAAGGATTAGGACTGGATGGCACGGTATCGATGATTTTTACCAATTACGATTATTTAAAAACGATGAAACTCCAGTTTGTCGAAAACTGGATCAGCACATCAGCTGATACGGTTCGTGGAATGGTTGTAAACGAACATTTGTACAAGCGGTTAATTGAACGACATGGCAATATGGACGCCTTAAAAGTTTATCAGGCAAACCAACCCTTTGAAGAAGGAACTATGAGAATAAACTTCATAGGTGTTGTGAAGGATTTTAACTATAGTTCGGCTCACGAACCTATTGGTGATTTTGGTTTTTGGCTGGATGAATCTCCCAATCGTGCAAGGTATATCCATATACGACTTAATCCCGGCAATCTGCATTTAACAATGAACAAAATTGAGAAAGTCTGGAATGAAAACTATCCCGAACAGGAATTCAACTACTTCTTTTTAGACGACCAGATTGCCGGTCAGTACAAATCCGAAACCATTTTAAGCCGGATACTGATTACTTTTTCGTTGCTTGCAGCGATAATTGCAACGATTGGAATAGGCGCATTATCGGTATTCATCTCACAACAGCGCACCAAAGAAATCGGCATCCGCAAAGTTAATGGTGCCAAAGTTTCAGAAATTCTTTCCATGCTTAATAGCGACTTTGTGAAATGGGTCGCAATAGCTTTTGTAATTGCTACACCTATTGCATACTACGCCATGCAAAAATGGCTGCAAAACTTTGCCTATAAAACCACATTAAGCTGGTGGATATTTGCGCTGGCAGGTGTGTTGGCATTGGGAATTGCATTGTTCACGGTTAGTTTGCAAAGCTGGAGAGCGGCTACGAGAAATCCGGTTGAGTCACTCAGATATGAGTGATAAAAAAAATTAAAATTTAAAAGAAAATTATTGGAAGATAAATTTTTGCTGCTAATTCGTTAAAAACTTGCTCTGAGCACAAAATAGTAAAGTCTGTTTCAGCTTTGGTTAATGCTTTGTCAGGGACACTGTTTTCAATGAGAACTGAACTGATAAGTACGTTATTGTCAAAAACGACTCT
>JAFGEV010000314.1 GCA_016931385.1 Prolixibacteraceae bacterium | reverse complement strand
GTTCCGAAGGGTATAACTGCTTTTGGCCCGTTATGGTCGAAGGTTGAGTTAAACAACGATTCGGCCATATCGCAAATGGGTTGTGGGATACCTCTCCGGTCGCTCCCCCACTCCAGCTGGTTCATAAAAGCTCCACCAACTGCATTCAGATCGGTTAACAGGTCACGCATAATGAGGTAAAGCGACAACGATTTATCGAGGTTCTCACTTCCGCCCGGTTGTGAAAGATCAATCGATTTGAGGTTTTTCACGAGCCAGGCACGCAAGGCTTTCAACTCCTCTTTGTTGTAGTCTCCTTTTTGCAGCTTATCGGAGAGCAGTTTCATATCGAGGCGTGTAACTTCAACACCAAATGTTTTGCGGGTTGCGTTTACGTGGGTCAGCGCTGTTTCCATTCCCATCGAGTCGTGGCCGAAACAAACCACTCGCCGGCCTTTAAGCCCCACATACGTAGCTGCTGCAAAACACCAGTCAACAAGGTTCTGCAAAGTAACAGGGTTGATTTCAGGATCAGCGCCAAAATCGTCCCAGTTGCCAATGTTCATGTGTGTAAGCCTGCCCTGCTGGGCAAACGCACCGTTCACTGCATGAGCAAAAACCACTCCCGGTTTCGGGGCGCTGTTCCCGCAGGTAATGTTCAAAGGCGTATCCGCAGGAAAATGCGACATGAGGCTTATCAGGGTAAGTTGCGGGAAAGCCCAGGTATCGGGCGTGCAAACAACAATGTTTACCCCTTCGGACTTAAACTGGCGGGCAACTGTATCGGCGGCTGTTTCTCCTTCAATCAGTGTGGGAGTCCAAACTACTTTCACTTCTTCCTTAACAGGTATTTTAATGTTTGCCTGAATGTGGTCGGCAATCTTTTCAATGATGTTTCGGGTGCGCACACGTGATTCGTCATCAACGCGCGGGTCGCATGTGGCACATACGCCAATTACAACAGAGGGGAGCGTTTGGGATTGGGTAGTTTCTGAAATGCGGGTTGCGTGGTTCATATTGTTGTGTTTTATTTGTTTTAAAAAATGTTAGACTTAGAAAGTCCAACTCCCTTGCTTTCTCTTCAAAGGGAAAGGAACTGCGACTTTCTATGTCGCAGATTTTACAACCCCGTAAAATTACCTCTTCATTTCTGGAAAAGAAATCAAAAAAGTATCATATTTGTGTCTGATTCTAACATTCGTTAAATGGCAATTAAAAACAATACCGATGTAAAGACCGACCCATCAATGGTTAAACAACATTTTACCGATATTAACCTGAAAGTACATTGTTGCCGATACTGGAAACTTTACGAATGGGAATTTCAAAACCTTTCGCTCCCATTCTGGAGGTTATATGCCAACAATGAAAGTGGTGCAATGGTTCATTTTGGAAACCGGTCGTTCAGCCTCGGTGAAGGGAAAATATTATTAATTCCGCCATACACCTCATTTTCAACTTCGCTTAAAAGCGGAAAAGGCGACCGGTTAAGTGGCAGCCGGATTGAGTCTTCGGAAGAACTTAAAAACCTGAAAAGCCGTGGAATGGTCGACCACCTTTTCATTCATTTCAACCTGGGCTTCCGGTTCGACCAGCCCCAGCCTCAAATATTTGAATTTGATGCCGACAATGCTGCAAAACAACTGTTAAACCAGGTACGCACAGGAATTGTGAACGAATATCAAAACCCTTCCTTTAAACAAAGTCTTAAAATCCATTCTCTTATTTTGTCACTTTTATCGGAGCTACCTAAAGAGGTATGGAATATGAAATCAACTGACAAGCGCGTATTGCGGGTTATCGACTATATTGAGCGGCATATTGGCGATAAGCTTCCCAATGAAGAACTGGCTGAAACTGGAAGTATGGCGGTTAACTCATTTCTACGGCTGTTCAAATCGACTACGGGTTCAACCTTGCAGCAATTCATCCAAAATAAACGAATTGAAAAGGCACTGGTGCTGATGCACAATCCGTCACTTAGCATTGAGCAAATTGCCGGGGAATGCGGCTTCAGCGACAGGCAACATTTTTCAAAGGTTTTTAAAAGGGTGGTGAATATTTCACCTGCCCAATATAGGAAGAGCCAGGCGATGTGACCCCCTAAATCCCCCTGAAGGGGGACTTTGGGTTACTGCAAATTCAAATGGGCAGAGCGATGCATGATACGACCCTCTAAATCCCCCTAGCGCCTCCGCAGAGTAGCTACTGCGCTCGCGGAAAGGGGGACTTGGGTTACTGCAATTTTTTATAGCCTGAGCGATGTATATCAACTTGCTAAATGTCAGAAGTGCTGAATGCCTCATCACTTACCCTTCACAATTTTGGAGAAGGGGGCTGGACAATGCATGGATGGTAGTTTATTGCTTATTGTAATGCCCCCTCCCTCCACATGGAGAGGAAAAGACAGACTTTAGCCTGTCAGGGTGAGGCTACCTGCCTTCACACACCTCCCGAATTTTCTCCAATACCTGATGCATTCGTCTTTCAACTTCTTCATTCGTAAACCTGAGCACGAAAATACCCAATCCGGCCATCTCATTATTTCTGATTTCATCGTTTTTCTGTTGTTCCTTTCTTTTATGTATGCCTCCGTCAACTTCAACAACAAGCTTTTTCTCGGGACAATAGAAATCGGCAATGTAAACCAGAATTGGATGCTGCCTGCGGAATTTATACCCCCCAAGCTTACGGTTCCGTAAATTTCTCCACAAAAGGTCTTCGGCACTGGTTTGTTTTTTACGTAGCGAATTTGCCCTTTTCTGAATATATGGGGGTGCGCCAAAGTTTAATTTTTCAAGATAATCAGTCATGGGGTTTGATATTAATGATTTTGATAAAGTTATTAAAATCGATTTGAAATGAAAAGTCTACACCTTACCCCCGGCCAATCTCCAAAAATGGAAAAGGGGGCAGCCCAGTGCTTAAAAGGCAGTTTGTATGTATTTTAGCACCCCCTCCCTCTCCACTGTGGAGAGGGAAAGACAGGCTTTAGCCTGTCAGGGTGAGGCTACAGCCAACCCCGGCAAGCTAACAATGCAACAAACAATGGCTATCGGCCTTCACACCCCCCAAACCCTCTTCAAAACCTCATGCATTTGCTCCTGCAATATTTTCAAAATACATCCGTTATGTTGTTGGATTTAAACAACGTTGATTGTTTACCAACTAATCCAACTAAAATGAAGAATCTGATTCTCCCTTTCATGATAATGTTTCCAATTATTGGATATTGCCAGTACAATCTGAATTTCTCACAGCGAATCAATACCCTCGAGATCATTAATCCAGGATACAACGCGTCAAAAAAGAACTTAAGCGCAACTTTCATGACCCATTTCAAAAAATTGGACGACAATTTTTATGTAGGCGGGCATTTATTAAACCTGAATGTACCCATACCCAAATGGAACATAGGTTTTGGAACGAATTTTTTCACTGAAAGCAATGAATTTGACTCAAAAATCAATCTTGACCTTTCAACCTGTGTCGATGTAAAGATCACCAGGAATTCAAGCCTGGGCTTTGGCCTAATGGGAGGCCTGGAATCAAACGAAGAAGAATACAATCCGTATGCCCAAGGACAAGTGTTTGAAAACAGGTTCAACATACATGGGGGCTTTGGGCTAAATTTCGCAAGCCGGGACCTCGAACTCGGAGCAGCTGTTCATTACAACCAGCTATCTGAAAATATTGCAAATCAAAGTGAACATTACACCCTGTTTTTAAACGGCAGTTATCTGTTTGAGCTTGATGCCGACCTTGACCTTAAGCCATCGGTATTGTATCAATACAGGAATAAAACGAATGTTATCGATTACGGGCTCTCGGTTACCTATGAGGATTGCTTCACCCTGGGTATTTATAACCGTTGGGATCAGTCGTTGATTTTATACTTTCATTTAAAGGTTTTCCCATGGATGCACTTTGGCTATAGTGCAGTTCTTGCCATAAATAAAGACTACCTTTCTGATTATGGTTATGTTGAAATTATGGTTAAATTCATATTGCCTTCAAAAAACAGAAAGGGAAAGTATACATTGTTTGGAGGCTGAATTGAAACAGGGATGCAAAATTACTAGGGTTCTGACTCACCCCTCCCTCTCCACATGTGGAGAGGGCCAGGGTGAGGCAAAAAATCGCCCGCTCCCGATTGTATATCCAATATTATTTCAATAACTTCGGTGCAATTCTGATTAAGTAAAATGGCTATGAAAAGTTTTATTCCCTTAGTAAGACGGACAACACTCCGTATCTTCCTGTTTTCCCTTGTTTTTATGTTTCAAATCACTGGAAGTAAAGCACAGGTAACTGAAGCGGATTCCATTTCTCTTGTAGCACTTTATTGGGTTTTTAATGGCAATGAATGGTACTACAGTAATCACTGGCTTGAGCAAGGCTATCCTGTCGGACAGTGGGAAGGGATTAAAGTAGAAGAAGGCCGGGTAGTAGAAATAAATTTGCCAAATAATAATATCCAAGCAACTTTCCCTGAAAATTTTTCTGAGGATAATTTAAATTCATTTATTGGCAGTTGGACGATTGGTTGGCTTCTTGACGATCCAATATATTTTGCAAACAATGTTTTACCAGTGGTTACCCAGCTATTTCAATTGCTTAGCGAAGATCCCCTGGGAAAACTTCGCAGAATAAATCTTTCAGGAAATAAAATTTCAGGATATATCCCGGAGGAAATAGAAAAAGTTTCATACCTGCAGGAATTAAATTTAAGCAATAACTATTTTGAGGGATCTATTCCACAACAAATCGGGAACCTCAAAAATCTTGCTGTTCTCAACCTGAGTAATAATAATTTTAACAGTGGTTTAAAAAATGTTTGTAATGCCGAAAGCCTGACCTACCTGAGCCTTCATCATAATGAATTAGGTGGTGAAATTCCTCGTGAATTTGAAAACCTTTCAAACCTTGAACACCTCGAATTGCACAACAACTCTCTTTCGGGTGAAATAAGATGGTGGTTTTATGATTTACAAAAGCTCAACTATCTTACACTTCATAAAAATTTATTCAGTGGAGAAATTTTACCCCAAATCAGATTTCTGGAAGAACTTACCTATCTTAACCTGTCGGTTAACCAGTTTACAAACCAACTCCCCGATGTATTTGAAAACCTAACCCAGTTGGAGCAAATCATTTTGCATGAAAATCAATTTACAGGAGATGTACCAATCAGTTTTGGAACACTCACTAATCTTACGAACCTGCGACTTGAAAAAAACCGGTTTGTGAATCTGCCTGAATTAAACAATGTGAAATGGCAATTACATTGTTATGATAATTCACTGACATTTGAGGATTTTGAAAAAAGCCTTGATATGATTTGGGATTCAGGAGTAGGAGATAAAATTTATCACCCACAGGATTCGATTGGTGAAGAAGAAGAATATTGGGTACAGGAGGGCACCTGGTTTTCAATTGCAGTTCCTTGCGGAGGTAAATACAATCGATATAACTGGTATAAAGACGGTAGCTCTTATTCCGGCCCCTTGCTTACTGATACTTTGTATTTTTCTCCTATACGTCAAGGAGATGAAGGAGAATATTACGTTAAAATTACTAATGATAGCGTTCCTAATCTCGAAATTGTCTCAAGGACAATTACCATTCATATACAAAACAGCTGCCTTTATGCCGACTCTCTGGCACTGGTAGCCTTTTATGAAGCCCTTGACGGGGACAACTGGACAAACAACACCAACTGGCTTACAGGCCCGGTAAGCTCCTGGCTGGGCATAACCCTTTCGGATGACGGGTGCAATGTAACTGAAATCGGATTGGGTGAAAACAACCTCACAGGTGAATTCCCCCCCGAATTATATACACTCACAAGCCTGGTCTCCATTGATGTACCTTTCAATAATATATCAGGAACCATTGCCCCCGGAATAGGAAATTTAACCCAGCTTCAGCATATTGGTTTTGGCCGGAACCAGTTGACAGGCTCAATACCGCCCGAAATCGGGAACTTAACCGAACTGGTCGATTTATGGCTTGAAAACCACCTTACAGGAGAAATACCTGTTGAAATAGGCAACTTAACCAAACTCGAAACACTTGCACTAGGCACAAATGATCTTTCGGGACAAATACCAACAACCATCGGTAATTTGACAAGTCTAATAAATTTATGGCTTGACCAGAACAACCTTACAGGTCCAATCCCTTCAGGAATAGGGAACCTTGAGAACCTCTCCAACATGAACCTGAAAGACAATGATCTTAGCGGACCGATACCGGCTTCTTTCGGCCGGCTTTCAAACCTGAGATGGCTCGATATGGGAGGCAACCGGCTTCAGGGGCAAATACCCGATGCATTCTGGGATATGTCAAACCTCGAAAACCTTTACCTGGGCGACAATGAACTTGAAGGCAACCTCTCTCCACGTGTTGGCAATCTCACCCAACTGACCTATATCGATCTTACTCTAAATCAATTCTCCGGACAAATACCTGGTCAGCTGGGAGATATTTCCCCCTTAACGGGCA
Organism: Prolixibacteraceae bacterium; assembly: GCA_016931385.1. Classification (GTDB taxonomy): domain Bacteria; phylum Bacteroidota; class Bacteroidia; order Bacteroidales; family Prolixibacteraceae; genus DAIMEA01. The sequence goes on along the minus strand of JAFGEV010000314.1, from coordinate 11,945 downwards.
TCGTATTAAGAAACAACCAGTTTTCGGGAGAGGTACCCGGAAGCATCGGCACTTTACCAAACCTCCAGGATTTCAGGATAGAAGACAACCAGCTATGGGGATTGCCTGATTTGAACAATGTGCAAAACCAGTTTACCTGCGACAGCAACTTTTTCACCTTTGAAGATTTTGAAAACAACCAGGCTCTGTTTCAGAATGGAAATATAATGCGTGAGGTATCGCCTCAATATGAATTTGAAGAGGAAATCACCATCAGCATTGTTGAAGGAAATGAACTGACCCTTTCCCGGTTATGCGGGGGAACGGCAAACCACTATACATGGATAAAAGACGGATCAAACCTTCCAGCCGGCCCCGACAATGATTCACTGACATTCACATCGGTTCAGCTTACCGATGCCGGCGATTATTGGGTTACCGTAACCAGCGATTACGGTTTCGACAACCTTGTGCTGACTTCCCAACCCATTCACCTTATTGTAGAAGAACACTGTCTGAAACAGGATTCACTGGCGTTGGTGGCCCTTTACAATGCCACCGGTGGGGATAACTGGAAAAATAATGAAAACTGGCTCGAGAGTCCTGTAGAAACATGGTTTGGAATAAACGGACTTACAGCCAACGGATGTAATGTGACACAAATAAACCTCGATTGGAATAACCTAACAGGAACACTGCCTCCTGAAATTTGCACCTTTGAATACCTGACCCTTCTCCGATTGGGCGCAAACCTAATTACAGGAAACATCCCCGGTAACATTGGCGACCTGACGAATCTGGAAACTTTAATTTTAAACGACAATCAACTTAGTGGTTCACTGCCGAATTCGCTCTGGGATTTGCACAAGCTTAAAATACTTGATATCAGGAACAACGATCTGACTGGAAGCATCAGCCAACGCCTGGGCGAACTTACCAATCTTGAATGGCTGGATCTCGAAGCAAACTTTTGGAGTGGAGGAATTCCGGAAGAAATCGGCAACCTGCGCAAACTTGAATATTTCAGCATTGCCCATACCCCAATTACAGGATTACTGCCCGATGAAATCGGTAATCTTACTGAATTAACCGAGCTGAGGCTTAACGTAACCGACCTTTACGGGCAATTGCCCCAAAGCCTCACCCAACTAAACAAGCTCGATACATTCAACATCCAGTATGCAGAATTCAGCGGCCACATCCCCGATTTGTCGACTTTAAATGAATTGGACTATTTCAATTCGGCCAACAACCTTTTCCTGTTTGGCGATATTGATGCGGCAAAAATCAATACAGGTAAAGTTGAATTCACGTATGCCCCACAGGATACCATCCTGCATCTGGAAGAACTCTACCAGTCAAGGCAGATTACCATAATTGATGACGACTTTGCCGGGAACGTTTACCACTGGTACCTGAACGATGTGCTTTACGAGGAAGGCAGCGATGTGCTTGATTTAACCGAAACGGGAATGTACTACTGCCACGTGACCAACCCGGCTTTCCCTGAACTGACACTTTACAGCGATACGCTGTACATCGATGACATTATGCCCTATTACGACGATGTTGAGCCGGTTAACCTTGTGATCATCGACGGGGCGCACCCGCCGGAGTTCTATATCACCAATATTGACCTTTACCCCGACAACAGCCTGTTTGTGTTTAACCGCTGGGGGCAAAAAGTGTACGAACGTAGCAGTTATAATAACGATCTCGATTTCAGCACCTACCCCGAAGGAACGTATTATTATGTACTGAACTATGTGAAACCCGACGGCCCGAAACAGGTGAAGAGTTTTGTGGATGTGGTGAAAGAATAATGCCAGGCAATTAAATAATTTATAATTACTTTGAAATAAGAAACATATTAAATAATTTCAGCAAATAATCTAACAAACCTTTTATTATGAAAGCCTTCAAAACAGGGTTTTCAAGCATAAAGCCCCTTGTAATTGTATTCATCTTTACATTCAATCCGAATCTGGCTTTGCATGCGCAAACGGGTGTTGCGGAAGCGGATTCATTGGCGTTAGTCGCTTTATACAATGCTACCGATGGAGATCATTGGACCCGAAACGACAACTGGCTGACCGGGCCGGTTGATACCTGGTGGGGAATTAAAACGGATGGTAATAATGTTACTGAAATTATTCTGTGTATAGAAAGAGATTGGTCCCACGATATTTTTCTGGGAAACAATTTGTTTGGAACGCTTCCCCCTGAAATATACAACTTAAATAAATTAGAAGTTTTATATTTAACAGCGAATCAACTTACTGGTTCAATTCCGCCAGAAATTGGGAATTTAGTGGAAATTGTTGAATTGGATCTAGGTCATAATAAATTATTCGGGTCAATACCACCTGAAATTGGGTTGTTAACACAACTGACATATTTAACTTTAAGTTTTAATCAATTAAGTGGTATTATACCCCATGAAATCGGTTATCTGTCAAAATTAAAGGGCCTACATTTAAAAAGCAATCTACTAACTGGAAATATACCTGATGAAATTTGTCAATTAAAAAATTTAATAAATTTAGATTTAGCTTATAATCAATTGAGTGGTACTATCCCCATTGAAATAGGACAGTTAACGAATTTACAAGGGTTAAGTTTATTCGTAAATCAAATTACTGGCTCTATCCCTTTCGAAATTGGACAATTATCAGAATTAGATGGTCTGGAATTAGGTTGGAATCAATTGAGTGGTAATATTCCTCATGAGATTGGACAGTTAACAAATTTAGAATTTTTAGGTTTAGGTGGTAATAAATTAAGTGGCAACATCCCCCCTGAGATTGGACAATTAACGAATTTAAAACATTTTTTAAGTTTAGGTGACAATCAATTAAGCGGCACAATTCCTTCTGAAATAGGCAATTTAATTAATTTAGAATACTTAAATCTCAGCAACAATTCACTTACAGGATCAATTCCTGTCGAAATTGAGAATTTAACAAATCTCTTAAATCTGGAACTTTACAACAATCTATTAACCGGAGAAATACCTCTGGAAATTGGCGCATTATCGAACCTCGAAAGTCTTAATCTGGAATATAATCAATTGTCGGGTTCAATTCCTGTTGAAATATGTAGTTTATACAATCTTAAAAAATTGGCTTTGTACGGGAATCAACTTTCCGGATCCATTCCCAATGAGATTGGCAATCTTACGAATTTATGGCTTTTGGATTTTGGTGGAAATAATTTTAAAGGCTCAATTCCAACCTCAATTGGTAGTTTATCCTTGTTATCGACTTTTGCTGCTCACGACAATCAGCTAACAGGCTCAATTCCAGACGAAGTCTTCACCTTAATAAACTTAACACATCTGAACATTGCTTATAATCAACTTTCCAGTTCAATTCCTTCAACAATAGGCAATTTGATAAATCTACAAGAGTTGGGTCTTCAAGACAATCTTTTCTCAGAATTGCCTGATCTTTCATCCCTTTCATCTTTAAATAACATGGGAAGTCAGGATAATAAATTCACTTTTGAAGACTTTGAAATAAACCTTGACTTGATATTGAGAAGTGATGTAGACTTCTCTTATTCACCTCAACTGGAATTTGACAGCGAATATGATACTATTGCAATCGAAGGAAGTTCATTCAATCTAAGCATTCCTTGCGGAGGAGAATACAACCATTACCAGTGGTGGAAAAATGGGGCCGAACTGGACGATGCACCTGATAGTTTCGAACTTATATTTCCCTCGATTCAGCTAAGCGATGCCGGCAAATATTGGGTAACGGTCACCAACGATTCGGTTCCTGATCTGGAACTCACCTCAATGCCGGTGCATATATCGGTACAAGGTCAAAACGCTGTAAACCATAATATCCGGGCTTACATCGATGGAGGAAGTCAGCTTATCATCCACGATTCCACGATTCAATGGCATCACTATTCAGCCGTAGCGCCTGGAAGATCTGAAGTTCCTGAACTACCAACTTATGTTTATGGTGAAGAATGGTATCCCACCTGGCCCGACATTCCTGATTATCAAAATCAGCAGGAGTGTTTCTCTTCTGTTTTAATCCATCCGACTTTAATATTGCCTGAATTTGATCAGATGGTTCAGCTCGAAATTATTGAGTCGAGGGAAAATGTTTTTATTAAACAACAACCGTCAGCGACCAACGATTATACCCTCATTATTGAATTTGATGACAATGCCCCCCCAGGAGCCGCCTGGTTTGAGGTCTCTGTTTTGTGGAATTTATTTCAGCATCCCGATGTTCCTGTATTGGTTTCACCTAACAATAGATCTATTGATCAATCACTTTCCCTCACGCTTAACTGGATAAATGAAGTTCCAATTGATAGCTATACATTACAAATTTCAACTGCACCCGACTTTAGCAGTACAGTAATTAATCAAAGTGAGATTATTACCAACAATTTCTTTGTAGACAATTTAGAAGAAAATACTCAATACCATTGGCGGGTAAATGCAACCAACATAATGGGTACCAGTGAATGGTCAGAAGTTTGGGATTTTACCACTCAGCCCCCTGTCCCCATTGTCCCTTTATTGGTATCGCCCAATAATGAAGCAATAGACCTGTCACTTCCGGTCATATTTAATTGGAACAGTTCAGAATTTGCTGAGAGTTATACCCTACAGGTTTCAACTACTCCCAACTTTAGCACTCCATTGATAAATCAAACCAATTTAACTGAAAACAGTTATTTGTTAAGTGATTTACAAAACGAAACTACCTATTACTGGCGGATAAGTGCGACCAATGTAGCCGGAACCAGCGACTGGTCGCAAATATGGGAGTTCAAAACTCTTCCCCCAATTCCCAGTGTTCCAGAATTGATTTCCCCAATATATGAAGCCGATAATCAATCTCTCTCCGTTGAATTCTCTTGGAATATTGCTCTCCACGCCGACAGTTATACGTTGCAAGTTTCAATGAATCCAGACTTTAGCAGTCCATTGATTAATCAAAATGATTTAACTGAGAACGGTTATTCAGCAGGTGATTTTCAAAATGAAACAACCTACTACTGGCAGGTTTGCGCAACCAACGCGGGGGGAACCTCCTGCTCGGATGTCTGGCAATTCACTACAATTCCCGAAATGCCTGAATCCCCGGTGTTGATCAGCCCGGAGAACAACGCCGAAAACCGTCCCCTCAGTTTGCAGTTTAACTGGGAAGTTACACCCAACGCAGAAAACTATACGATACAAATATCCATCGACCCTGGTTTTGAAAATATCGTTCACAGCCAAAGCAACATTTCTTCAACCAGTTATTCTTTTGAAAATTGTGACGAAGAGACTACGTACTATTGGCGGGTTCAGGCAACAAATGTTGCAGGCAGCGGGGAATGGTCTGAAACATGGTCATTTTCTACGGAAATCATATACAAAGAGTTAGAACCTGTAAATCTGGTAATCATTGATGGCGCTCACCCGGCAAATTTCCAGATTGAATGGATCGAACAATACCCCGACAACACCCTTCTGGTTTTTAACCGCTGGGGAAATAAAGTTTACGAAAAGTCAAGTTACAACAACGATCTCGATTTCAGCACATATCCCGAGGGAACCTACTACTATGTGCTGACATATAAAAACGGCATGGAAGAAAAAACAATAAAAAACTTCGTTGATGTGATAAAAAATTAAGAAATTTCAGGAATGAAAACAGCAGCTATACAAAAAACCATCTTGATGCCACCGGGGCACGAAAACACAAAGGCTCATAAAGAAGCAGCACGCTCAAATTACAGCTTTTGTGTTTCTTTGAGACTTTATGACTTTGTGGCATCATCAACACCCTCCTCTTTGGAAAAAACACACTATCTTTAATAAAAAACAAATTTAACCGGATGAAAAAAATACTAATTATTATACTCGTTATCGCACCCCTTTTTACCCTGGGCCAGTTTAACCCCCAGCTATCCCAGTTGATCAAAACCCTCGAGTTTATCAACCCGGGGTACAACGCGTCGAAGGACCTGGCTTCGGCCACGCTGCTATACCGCAACCAATGGACAGGCTTTGAGGGGGCGCCGCAAACCATGGCAGCTAACATCAACGTGCCGGTTAACAAATGGCACATGGGTTTCGGGGCAAATACCCTGGTTGAAAGCCGCGGCCTTATCACACATTCCAACATCGACCTCACCGCCTGTGTGGATGTTAAGGTTACAAACACTTCGTACATGGCCTTTGGCTTGAGCGGTGGCGCCGAACTCAGGCGTATCGACATGGGACGGGCTGTTTACATGGGCGAACAGGATTACTCGGCTGCCGAATACAACGGAGAAAACGTCCATGCAGGTATTGGCCTGAACTACTTCTCGCCAAAACTTCACCTCGGGGCAAGCATGCACTACAGCCAGCTTGACGGCAACAGGTATGCACAGAATGAATTTTATTCGTTTTATGTAAACGGGAGCTACCTCATTCCCGTTCACGACAACTGGGTGCTTAAACCTGCTGTACTTTTCAAAACATGGGGCGGCTATTCCGACCTTGATGCGGGACTCTTTGTGCTTTTCAAAGATATTGTGTGGGGAGGCATATCATACCGGCTGGGCGATGCCCTTGTCTTTTTTGCCGATTTCAAAATTACCGATATGTTCAGGCTTGGCTACAGCTATGATCTTGGACTAAGGAGCGTTTCCGATTTTAATTACGGCAGCCACGAGATCAGGATTGAATTTACCATGCCAAGGCCACAAAAGAAATTTGAACGGATGGCGATGAATTAAATTTCGTTTCATATAAAATGCATAGTTTTTGATAATGAAATTTGATATATAATAGTTGATAGACAATAGACATTGGTCAATGGTCCGCCGTCGTTAAAACTATGGCGGATGAAGACAGAAGATAAGTGGCAACCACGACAATCCCGACGTATGTCGGGAACAACAACGACAACAATGACAACCATGACAACTATTTTTAAAACCTGAAAGCACACAACAATGAAACAGTTATTTTTCATCATATCCTGCATGCTGTTGGCAAACGCATTGAATGCACAGGACTTATCGTTGTACAAGGAGGATATTTCGCCCGACGGGATCAGGAAAATCGGCGGGATCAGCATTTATAACGATCAGGTATACCTGCTGCTGCAATCGAACATTCTGTTTAACGGGAAAGAAATTGAAGCCTCGGAAGCCATAGCCATCAGCCAGAAATATCCGGTATGGGACATTTACCGCTACGATCCGCTTACCGGCAGCATTGAAAACCATTCAGAGCAATGGAAAACCACAGGAGCAACTTCAAACGGATTTTGCATTGTGGATGAATCAACAGTGATTTATATCAATGACAAAAACCATTTCGATTCAAACAATAGTGAGTTGAAAAAAACTTTGAATAAACTGCAAAACCGCAAAGTTGCTTTTGCCGACCCTTCAATGAATACCGATAAAAACAAGCTATGGTTCTCGGCCGACCAGCCCGGAGGCGAAGGCGGCATGGATATCTGGTACTCTGAAAAGAAAGGAGATGAATGGAGCGATCCGATTAACGCGGGGAAAGGAATTAACACGGCTGAAAATGAAATATCCCCGTCGGTTTATAAAGATTCTATCCTGATCTTTTCTTCAAACCTGGAAGGCAAAAACTACGACCTCTGTTTTTTCGACCTGAAAAAGGGCAAAATGCTTCACAGGGAAACCATGCCCGAAAGCAACGAATTCTTTACATCACTGACTCATAAAGGAAACCTTTATTTCCTATCGAAAACAGGAAGCGACACAAAACTATGGAAAAGCAAGTGGTCGGAAGCCCGAACACCTGAGCTGAAAACCATTGAAGCACCCAAAATCGAAAAGGTAATTGAAGCGCCCAAACCGGAAAATGACCTTGTATTGAAAACACCTGAAGCGAAACCTGAGGACAAGCTGAACATTCAGATGACCAATTATTTCGGCCTGGCCCGGTACGAGCTAACACCTTACATGAAAGATTCGCTAAACAGGCTGGCCCAGACCCTGAAACGAAGCTCTGACCTGAACATTCTTATATGCGGCCACGCCTCGCCCGACGGACCCGAGAACCTGAACATGATGCTTTCGTATTACAGGGCCTCCGAGGCATACAACTGGCTTATTTCACATGGTATCGATGACTCAAGAATTTATCGGGTATATGGTGGCGAGTACCTTTTTGTAGGTACCGAAAAAGCCCGTAACTTTTCCATTTTCACCTTTCGCAATCCCGAACTGCCCAGGCAAATTGCACTTTACCCCCTCGCCCCCGGAGAGAAGGAAGAAGAGGTTGTATCGAAATTCGGGGCCAACAGCGACGATATGACCTTTCACCGTTACCAGCTGAACAAGTTCCTGCCTCTCGAAAACAAAAAACTTTTGCTTATACCCGTTAATGTTTTATACTTTGCCAAAACCGGCGAAAAGGCTTCCGATATTGCACGCCAGTACAACATCCCCCCCACCCGGCTGAAACAGATGAACCGTATTGGCGACGAAGCGTTGACAGAAGATAAGGTGCTGTTTATAGTTTATTAGGCACTAGTCACTTGTCACTAGTCACTTGTCATTAGTCAGTAGTCAGTAGGCGAAGATATTCAGAAACTTAGAACTAATGACTGATGACAAATGACTATTTCCAATAACAGAAGTTAAGCATCTGTATGAAAAATTTGTTTTTTGAAGTTCAGGTTTATTGAAAAGTTTTATATTTGCATCCGCAACCCGAAAATGGTTGTTACAAGTTCTGAAAATATTGTCCAAATGGCGGAATTGGCAGACCTGCCTTCGCTGAAGCTTCGGCTGGCAGGCGCGCTAATTACACCAAAATGGCATTAAGCCCAAATGGCGGAATTGGTAGACGCGCTAGTTTCAGGGACTAGTATTCGTAAGGATGTGCAGGTTCGAGTCCTGTTTTGGGCACAGAGAGCTGGAATTCAAAAGGGTTTCAGCTTTTTTTATTTGTAGAAACATTGTAATTTAGAAACAGGACGAGAAGTGAAGCGGAGCGGAATCCCGATGAGTTTAACGATATCGGGGGATATCGGGATTTTGGGCACATAGAGGTCAGCAATAAAAGTTGCTGGCCTTTTTTTTTGCACTGCATTCTTTAGTCCTGCGAGCGAAGCGAGTCCCGAAAATTTACCCACTATCATAAATACAATATCTAAAATTGCTACCACAGAAAATACTGTTGTATTAAATTGCGCAAGCAAACATGTTTTTATTAACAATGTAATGCTAAGCGAAAATTATTTTTATAGTTTTGGAAAAACGTATCCGTATGTTTTTGAAGAACAACAATCATAAACACTGCAAATATCTACTATGAACATTAAAAGAAAAACATTGGCGCTGGCTGTGTGTTTTGTAATTATATCAGGATTTGTATTACAAGCACAGCCTGTTATACCAGGCCGTCAAATGGACTATGAAACTAAAGGCGATACTGTGAGAAGTATTGCAGATTACTTCATACCGGCCACAACAAAAAAAATGACACCGGATGCTGAAGGATTTATTCGACGTTGGTTACTCCTGGAACCTATTAGCAAACCCAACCGCAGCAATACTGTTTTTACTGACAGCTATATAAGGAATGCATTCGACACACTGTATTTTCCTGATCAGTTTACTGTTCTTCCCAAAGATGGAGAAAAGATAAAAGTTGGAGAACAGGAACTTGCCTGGCATGCATTGGAGAGTAAAAATTTCAATGTAAAACTATTTCGATTCGCATACGGATTAAGAAAAGTTCATTATGGCGTAATCTTTTGGGCGGTAACCGTTGTCAACGCTCCACAGGAATTGAAAAATGTAAGAATGGCTGTCGGGTCAAATTCAGCATCCATGTGGTGGCTGAACGGTGAGGAGGCAGTCATACTTTCCGGTGACAGGCGCATGGTAATGGATGATTGTGTATCGCCCCGGCTAACGCTTCATAAAGGGAAGAACATCATCAGAGGCGCAGTGATCAATGGTCCCGGAATGAGCGATTTCTGTGTTCGCTTCCTCGATGAACAAGGTGAACCGATAAAAGATATCACCATTAGTTATGAATGAAAAAAGTTTATCATCCTGTTTTAGACATCAAGTAGAATAGAAATTGGAATTATCATGAAACGAATAAAAATATTGGGCGCAATAGCCCTGTTATCAATCGTATTTACCGGAAAAGCAATAGCTCAAATCGGGAAACCATTCATACACGATCCGTCAACCATCATGGAATGTGAAGGAAAGTATTACACATTTGGCACAGGTAGAGGCGGATTAATATCTGCTGACGGTTGGACATGGGAAAGTGGTGCAGTTAGGCCCGGAGGTGGAGCCGCACCTGATGCAATGAAAATTGGCGATCGCTACCTGATAGTATATGGCTCAACGGGTGGTGGTCTGGGAGGCGGACATGATGGTAAAATAAATACCATGTGGAACAAAACACTTGACCCAAAATCACCCGATTTTAAATATTCAGACCCCATCGTTGTGGCTGAATCGAAAAACATGGAAGATTGCGATGCAATCGACCCAGGGCTTCTTCTTGACCCAACCGATGGCCGTTTGTGGTGTTCTTACGGAACTTTTTTTGGGAACATTCGCCTTGTAGAACTTGATCCCAAAACAGGAAAACGTGTTGAAGGTAATGATGCAATTGATATAGCCATTGATTGCGAAGCTACCGATTTGGAGTATCGCGACGGATGGTATTACCTGCTTGGCACGCATGGAACCTGCTGCGACGGAGCAAACTCAACCTATAATATTGTGGTTGGCCGTTCCAGAAAAGTAACCGGCCCATACCTTGACAATGTGGGAAGAGAAATGCTGAAAGGTGGAGGCAAGATGGTTCTTGCAGCACACGGAAGAGTTGTCGGAATGGGGCATTTTGGCCGTATAATCCTTGAAGATGGCGTTGAAAAAATGTCGTGCCATTATGAAGCAGATTTAGACCAGGGTGGACGCAGCGTATTAGGTATTCATCCGCTACTATGGAAAAATGGATGGCCTGTTGGAGGCGATAAATTCAAAGAAGGGACCTATGAAATTGAATCTGAGAGAAGAGGATATGCCCTGGAGCTGGTAGTTGATTTTGTACGAATGCCACGTGGACCGAGAAGATTTGGCCCCAATAGCAATGAACCTATTGTACCTGTCCCCTCTCAACAATTAGCTGATGTTATTGATACCTGGCCAACCGGAAACATTGGTGTACGAATAGGTGATTACATGTTCCGCCCACACCAAAAATGGACAATTACAGCGGCTCCCGATTCGAGCGGGTATTTAGGTGGCCCATATTATAAAATAGTAATAGCAGGAACCGAACGGGCATTGGCAGCAACCGCAGAAGCAGAAGTTATAACGGTTCCGGAATTTACCGGCGCATCGGAACAATTATGGAGAATTGATCAATTGACCGATGGTACTTATAGAATAATGCCTAAGGTCGTTCCCAATTCAAATGAGAAGTTAGCCCTGGTATCTATAGGAGACAGCACACCAACACTTGCAAAGTTCGATTTCAATAGCGACAACTCTAAATGGAATTTCAAGGCCCACTAAATCTAATCACTATTTGACGCAGTTTTACCAAGAAAAAGGGGCCAGACCAATTTGTATCCGGTTTCCCAAAACAAGTGAAAGTATGCATGAAACTGCCAGAGCATTACCCATAAAAGGGCCGCCCAACCATTTATGTGTTTTTAAAAATATAAAACGTTTATAAACAGATGTAAACATACCTATCATTTTCAAATTGAAGTTACCATTCCTGCCCGGAAGGAATCATGCGCCCCTGATCTAATGTAACAATTTTAAAACCTGGGGATTCCGGAAAAAATATTACAGTTTCACTATTTTGAACACACTGGTTTCGTTTTTTACAGTTGTTATCCTCAAAAAATAAATGTTGCTTTCCAGTGTAGATAAATTTTCCTCCCATTGGGGGGAGTTGCACTTATATGTTTCGACAAGTTGACCGT
>JAFGEV010000313.1 GCA_016931385.1 Prolixibacteraceae bacterium | reverse complement strand
TACTATCGATCCGGCCTTAACCAAAACGGGCATCATGTCTTTCGGTGTATCGAACGTGACGGTTTGCCCGGCATCGAATTTTTTACCTGTCCAGAAATCGTACCACCCTTCGCATTCGGGCAGGTATACCTCGCGGGTCATTTCCACTTCAACCTTTTCTTCTTCGGTTGCAAACATTTCGGGGGTTTTCCAGAAAAGTTTCATGCGTGCCGCACCGGTCTGGTTGTTTTCGTTTTCAACAACCAAATCATATTCTTTACCAGCTTCAAGCTTGATAAAATCGGTGTATTGTTCGGTGCTGGTGTACACAATGGGCAGGGTTTCGCCATTGATCTTTATGCGTTTGCTATCAAAACTTTTAAAGTGGAACTGGTGTTTGCCGGTTTGTTGCGGTATCAGTTTGCCTTCCCAGCGTATAGCGTACATTGAGTCGGTCACATAATCGGGGCGACCTCCGTACCAGTTAATGTTGATGTTGGCATCGATCTGTTCTTTGCTCAGGTTTTTGTATGCTTTGTCTTTATAGTAACGGGCCAGCAGTCCGGGTTTCCCGTCGTTGGTTTTGAAGCAGGCAGCCGGTACCAGTTCGCTGGCCAGCGGTGGCTGGTGGTACATAAATTCTGTTACAGGGCAGGCCATAAGCGAGGGACCAAACATAAACTGGTCGTCGATGTTATAGGTTTTCTTGTCGGCAGTGAAATCCATGGGCAGACCGCGCATCATGGTGTAATCTTCGCTGGTAACTTTCCAGGCCAGTGAATAAATGTAAGGCAACAGGCGGTAGCGCAGGTTATCGAACTTGATGAGCGATTCGGTAAACTCGCCCATTTCCCATATTTCGCGTGGTGTTTCCGATCCGTGCGACCGGAATATCGGGGTAAATGCACCCAGCTGGAACATTCGGCAGTATAGTTCCTGGTAAGCAGGATCCTTGCCGCCTTCCATGAATACGCCGTCGTATGCGCCCAGTACAAAAGCGCCAATATCGAAAGTCCAGTAGGGAATACCCGACATGCAGTGGTTCAGCCCGGCCGAAATCTGGTTGCGGTATACCTCCCAGTTGGCGCCAATATCGCCGCTCCAGGTTGTGGCGGCATTGCGTTGCTGGCCGGCATAGCACGAACGGGTAAGGACGTAAGCCCTTCGGTCGGATGTTTCTTCACGCCAGAATTTGTGTATGTCGTCGGTCATAACCAGCGAAAAGGCGTTGAGGTAACGTGCGCACGAACCCAGGTGGTTGCTGCCCATTTTTTTCATTTCGTATTCGGTAGCTTCTTTGGTGAGGGCATTGATCACGTCGGGTTCGGTTGAGTCGATCCACCATCCGTCAAGGCCCTTCGAGTAAATCCCGTCGCGCAGGTATTTCCAATACAATTCATTGGCTTCGGGAATAAATGTGTCGTAATATTTGAAGCCTGCCCAGCCAATGGGATCGTACAAGAAGCCATGTTTTTCCATGTCGGCATAAATTTTTGTATTGGGCCCTAGCGCCGGCCATATCGATATGATGGCATGGTAATTCATGCCGTGCAGCTCGTCCATCATCTTTTCAGGTTCGGGAAACAGGGTTTTATCGAAAAACATACCGCTCCAGTTTTCAGGGCCGTTCCAGTAGTCCCAGTCCTGTATCATGTTATCGATTGGAATTCTGAGCTTCCGGTATTTGCGTGCAACGCTCATGATCTCTTTCTGGGTGTCGTAGTGTTCTTTGCTTTGCCAGTATCCAAAGGCATACTTGCCGTACATCGGGGCAGTACCGGTAAGGTACCGGTACCCCGATATCACGTTGTCCATATTTGAGCCGCATACAAAATAGTAGTCGATGTTGTCGCCCATGTCGGACCAGAGCGATGCACCGGTCAGATCGTCATGGAAAATTGTTTTTGAATAGTTGTCCCACAAAATGCCGTAATTCTGGGTCGAAACCAGGAAAGGGTTCACTGCGTCGGTATTCGACTGCACGAGCACAACTTCTTTATCGCGGTAGTTGAAATAACCATACTGGTGCTGGCCCAGGCCGTAAATTCCTTCGTCGGGCATGAGTTCAAAATTCTGCTGAACCGTAAAGCCCGAATCACTGTCGTAATCCACCGGCTGGAACATGGGCTTGCCAATTTCTTTCAAAATGGTTGATTTTTCCGGATCGAGGTAGTCAATGTTCCCGGTTTTTTTATCGATTTTTAAGGTTAATGCTTCCGATTTCATTACAACTTCTTCAGGGGTTTCTTCCACCGATATATCAAGTACCGGAATGGAATTCTGAATTACTGATAGTGATTTTTTTTCGTCAGTCCCGTCGGGTGTCCATTTTACAACTCTTACTATATTATCGGTATAAAACTGTGCTTTTATGTTCAGGTTATCAAATTTGAGGATAACCCCGTTTTGAATTTGATTAATGTTGGCAGTTTTTTGCTTGCAACCAATTATTGTAATTATTAGCAGAAGTGCTGCCAGTAAGTTTAGTAGAAGTTTCATAATGTTGATATTTAATGTTTATTGAAGGTTGACAATCTGTTTTTCCCCATTGTAAATTATTGATTTACCAGGTTTACTGTCTGCATCAAAGGCTTTGTTGCTTCCCATGTGTATGTAACAAATATTAATTTTGCGTTCTTCGTTCATACCTTTAAAAGTTCCTTGTCGTTCGTTCAGGGTAAGGGTTTTTGTTTCTTCATCGTAATCGAAAACGATTTCAGAAAAATCGCCCTTTTCATAGTTGTAATTGATCCCCTCGTCTTCATATAGGGTGAACGAAGCATCGGCCCCGGCATACACCATGAGTTTTAGTTCGCCTTGAGTAGCTTGCATGGCATATTGTATTTCAGGCCCCACAGGGATTATCGCCCCGGCTTTTATGTATACAGGTATTTGGTTGAGGGGTGCATCGGCTACAATGGTTTGCCCTCCATCGTAGTATTGCCCTGAGTGAAAATCGTACCACCCATTTCCTTCGGGCAGGTAAACTTCCCGTTCGCGTTGCTGGTAATTTCCCACAGGGCAAACCATGAGGGCTTTCCCAAACATGAACTGGTCGGCAATGTTTTTCACGTTGTTGTCGTGGGCAAAATCCATAATCAGCCCGCGCATAATCACAGCATTTTCATGCCAGGCGGCTGCGGACCATGAATAGATATAAGGCATCAGCCTGTACCTGAGTTTGTCGTAATACACCATCGACTTGTATTCGACAGAGTTTTCGGGGGCGAGGTTATAAATTTCGCGGAAGGGGTATTGGCCATGAATGCGGAATAGCGGGCAGAAAACGCCAAACTGGTACCAGCGAGTGTTAATTTCGCGCCACTCTTTCAGATCGGCCGGTGTAGGGTTCATGTAACGGTTTTCGACTGAGAAACCGCCAATGTCGGTTGTCCAGTAGGGAATGCCCGAAAGGCCCATGTTGATACCGGCAGCAATCTGGTCGCGCAGGTCGTTCCAACGGGTAACAATGTCGCCGCTCCAGGTGGCAGTGCCATATCGTTGTTGCCCGGCAAATGCCGAACGGGTAAGGATAAACACCCGTTTGTCAGGTGCTGTTTCGCGTTGTCCTTCGTAAACCCCTTTGGCTTGTAACAGCGAGTATGTGTTGAAATATTCTTCACCCGATCCAAAGAAGTTGGGTGTCATGGTCGATTTTCTTTCTTCAATGGTTACGTTTGAGTGCATGTCGGGTTCGGTTGCATCGAGCCACCATGCATCGATGCCTTTGCTGAAGAGTTTTTCGTTGAGGCCTTTCCAGAAAGCTTTCCTGGCCTCGGGGTTGTAAGCATCGTAAAAAGTGTTGAGGTAGCCCGGGCCAACCCAGTCGAGGTGTCCCAGTTCGATGTTTTTCATGAAGAGCCACCCGTTTTCCTTGAACAGTTCGTAGTTTTCGGTGCCCTTGTAAAATTTTGGCCACACCGATATCATGATGTGCGCGTTCATATCGTGTACATCGCTGATCATTTTTTCCGGATCGGGCCAGAATTGCGGGTCAAAGTTGTGGTCGCCCCATTTGTCCTCGGGCCAGTATTGCCAGTCGAGTACAATGTTATCGAAGGGAATATTGCGTTTGCGGTATTCTTTAACCACGTCGACCAGTTGTTGCTGATTGCGGTAACGTTCGCGGCTTTGCCACAGACCCATGGCCCATTTGGGCATTATGGGCGATTTTCCGGTGAGTTCACGATATCCCGAAATAACTTCATCGGCATTGTTGCCTTTTACAAAATAATAGTCGATTTGTTTCCCGGCTTCGGAACAAAGTGAGAGTTTATCCTGTTTGCCGGCGTAACCGGGATCCTGATATGTTAAACCGATATAGGATACATTTGCATCGGGTTTCCATTCAATTTTCAGGTGGGTTTTTTTATCTTTTTTCAGATCGAGGTAGAACTTGTTGTACCAGGGGTTCCAGCACTGGCGCCATTTGTCGAGGATGAGTTCATCGTTTGCCCATACTTTCCAGTACCCGGCCACGTAAAGTTTAAATTTATGGATTCCATCCATTTCTGGTTCAAGATAACCTTCCCAAACCACTTTGCTTTCAGGGGTCATTTTAAATTCTTCGGGAAAATCATTCATATCGCCTAAAGTGTTGTAGGCAATGGCATTTTCGGTTTTTTGAACGGCTATATTGTTTTCGCTGTTGAAATAGGTAGCTGTTAATCCACCGGCTTCCTGGTTTTTGTCATAGAGCTTGAGAACCCCTATTTGCTTGTAATCGCGCGGATCGCCAAAACGTGTTATGGAATAGTTATCCCAAAGGATTCCGTAATTTTTGCTTGAGTATAAGAAAGGCACTACGGCAACAATGTTGTGTTGCATCAGTTCAACATCGAGGCCTTTGTAGTTTACCTCGCCGTTTTGATGTTGTCCCAGCCCGTAAAAAGCTTCGTCGGCAGGCGATTCAAAAACCTGCTGAAAAGATGTCTCCTCAGCCGACTCATCAATTTGTTTGCCATAATAACGGCCACCTCCGGCCTCTTCCTGCAATATAATGTTCCCATCGTTATCGGTAAATTTAATTTCACCGGTTTGAGTATTTACGATAGTTTTGACACAAGATGTTGACAATATAACTTCATTACCGTTCTGTTCATAGTTCCATTCTGTTTTGTCTGACGGGGTAAGTGTTGTAACCAGGCTTTCATTTTCGGCAATTTGTTTTCCGGGTTTTGAAACGGTTACCCTGATAATATGATCGTTGTAAACTGTTAAGCCAATTATTTCGTTGGTTTGGCTAATATCAACCGTGATTCCGTTATCGGTTTTATTGATTGACGGTTTATTGCATGAAAACATGGCGGTTGTAATCAGCAATAACAAAATGCATCGATTTATATTCATACTCTTCAAAAATTAAATTCAGTGCAATAAGCAGTAAACGAAAATAAGCATGTTTTGCCTCCATAAGGTGTACATATTGTATGGTAAAAGTTGGCAAAATGTCAATACATTTTATTTGAGGTAAAAAAATAATGGAAAGAATTTAAAAACCCTGAGGTTTGCCGGGCGATGTTTTAAAATGCTTTTTGGCATATTGCGAAGGGGTCATATTGTATTCGTTTTTGAAGTGTTTTGTGAAATAGCGGGGGTCATTAAAGCCAACTTTATATGCAATTTCCATCACGGTTAACTGGCTTTTTTCGAGCAATTGGGCAGCCCTCCTTAAACGTAATATCCTTATAAACTCGATGGGGGTTTTGCCGGTAAGCGCTACAAGCTTATTGTAGAGGTGTGCCCTGCTTATTCCAAATTCACTGCTCAGTTTCTCGACCGAAAAATTGGGTTCGTGCATATTGTTTTCGGTAATATCCTTAATTTTTTTCAAGAATTTTTCATCGAGCGAGGTAACCGAAATTTCGGAAGGTTGAAGGTCGAAATTTTTCTGGAACAAGTTACGTAGCTTGTTGCGTTGTTCGATAAGGTTTTTTATCCTTAATTCAAGCATTTCGAAATTGAAAGGTTTTGTGATATAATCATCGGCCCCGGTTTCAAGCCCTTCTATTTGGTGTTGGTCGGCTGTACGGGCAGTGAGCATAATTACCGGAATATGCGATGTGCGGTTATCGGTTTTAATTTTACGGCAAAGTTCAATGCCATCCATTTGAGGCATCATGATATCGGTCACGATCAAATCAGGCATATCCTTCAGGGTTGTTTCCCAAGCTTCAGCACCGTTTGAGGCTTCGAAAATAATGTATTGTAGCTTCAGGTTATCTTTCAGATAAAAACGAATATCGGGGTTGTCTTCAACAAGCAGTAATTTTAAACTGCCATTATCATGTGGTTTGTTTTCGGCATATTCTTTTGTTTTTTTAGCATTGCCAGCCACATTTTCATTTAAAGCTTTCGGCTGTTCTGAAACAATATGATCTTTAACCGGGAGCATAACTTCAAAACAACTCCCTTTGCCAACTTCGCTCTTTACGGTAATCGTTCCGCCGTGCATTTGTACAAATTCCCTGGTTAACGATAGCCCGATACCACTTCCTCTATTCACGGTTGCTCCCTGTGGAAGGTTTTGTACAAAACGCTCGAAAATTATTTCCTTTTTATCTTCAGGAATTCCAATACCTGTATCACACACCTGTATCAATACATGTTCGCCTTTATTTTCAGCATTTTGATAGATAATATTTACATTGATTGTCCCATTCCCGGGTGTGAATTTGAAGGCGTTTGAAAGCAGGTTGAACAATACTTTCTCAATTTTGTCGTAATCGAATGAGGCCTTAATCTTTTGAACGTTCGAGCTGAAGTTCAGTTCGATATTTCTCGATTCGGAAAGGTCCGAGAACGAGGCTGTTGCCTCACGGCAAAACCCGACAAGATCATCTTCACGGCAAAGCAGTGTCAGCCCCTGAACTTCGAGCCTTCTAAAGTCGAGCAGTTGGTTTACCAGGTTTAGCAACCTTTTGCCATTGTGTTTTATAAGTATTAGCTGATCTTTTGTCGATTGGTCTATTGTGGCTTTAATGATTTTATCGAGCGGCGAAAGGATTAACGTTAATGGTGTACGGAATTCGTGGCTGATATTTGTAAAAAATTTAATTTTCATCATGTCCATCTCATGGACTTTTGCCGTTTCAACCCTTTCCTGATGGAGAAGCATTTTATTGCGTTCGCGCCTGATAAATAATTGAATAGAGTAAAAAACCCCAAACAGGATTAAAGCAAGGTAAAAAGAATAAGCCCATTTTGTTTTCCATGCCGGGGGAGGGATATTAATTTTTAATTGAATCTCTTCGCTTCGTACCAGGTTGTCGAAATCGGTGGCATATACCCTGAAAACATAATCTCCTGGGTGAAGGTTGGTATAGGTTATTTCGCGCGATGATAGCGATGTGGCAGTCCATTCGGTATTGAAACCTTCCATTTTGTAATGGTAAACAGTTTTTTCGGGTGTAAAAAAGTTTAGTGCTGCAAAGGTTAAAGCAAAAGTTTTCTCGAAATGTTTTAATGTGATCTGATCGATATAATTTAAAGCAACCGGAAGCAGCACACGTTTGTTGACTTCCTGGCCAACCTTTACAGGTTTATTCTGGACACTTATTCCGGTTAACACAATATCGGGGTTCTGTGGCAAAGAACTAAGGTTTTCAGGCTGAAATATGCTAAACCCATCGGCGCCGCCAAACACGAGTTCACCTTTTCTGGTTTTCAGGGCAGCATGTTCGTTGAATTCTTTTCCGTGTAATCCGTCCCTTTCATCGTATACTTTTATTCGGAACGAAATTTCGTTGTTGTTTCCTTCCATAATCAGGTTACACAGCCCCATGGGTGTGCCCATCCAAATGTTTCCGCTATCGTCCTCGAGCACGGTGAGAATATTGTTGTCGGGTAGTCCGTCATCAGTAGTAAGGGTAGTGAATTTTTGCGATACGGGGTTATAATAGCTTAGCCCGTTACGGGAGCCGATCCAAACCATGCCACGGCTGTCGCAGTACACATCGAGTATTGTGTTGCTTGTTACATTATTCGGACTGTTCGGCCCGGAGTTTTTGTAAAACTGGATAAACCTCCCCGACTCCCGGTCATAGAGGTCAACCCCGTTCCCGGTGGCAAACCAAATGTTCCCGTCTTTATCCTGGCATATAGCCATGATGTAATTTGAACTGACGGAATTTATATCTTCGGCCCTGTGGTGAATAAAACGGTTATTTTCATGGTCGTACCTTTCAAGCCCGCTGCCAAGGGTGCCAATCCATATCTGTTGGTTAGTGTCTTCGATGATTGACCATATCTCGTTATCGGAAATTGAATTCGGGTCATCGGGGTTGTGCATGTAGCAGGTAAATGTTTTTCCGTCGAAATAATTTAACCCCCCCAGGAAAGTGCCGATCCATAAGCCCCCTTCATGGTCAAGGCACAAATCGACAATTACATCGTTGCTCAGGCTGTTAGGATCAGAAGGGTTGTTTTTATAGGTTTTAAACGAGTTTCTTATACGGTCAAAATAAACTATGCCGCCCCCGTTGGTACCAATCCAAAGGTTCCCTTTCCGGTCTTCAACAAAGGAGTTGACGTCTTCGTAATTTAGCCAGTTTAAGCGAAAGGGGTGTTGAGTGTAAGTTTCAAATTTGAAAAAACCGGGGTGATAATACGATATCCCTTTTTTATAAGTTCCCAGCCATACAATGTTTTCATTGTCCTTATACATGCAGGTAATGCTGTTTTGTGAAATACTGTTTTTATCGCCTGGGTCGTTGGTGTAATTTTTTACCGTCAGGTTTTTTTTCGAAATTACAATTAACCCTCCATGATCGGAACCTATCAGAATATTGCCGTCGGAATTTTCCTGGGCGCTGGTAATGATATTGCTGTTAATGGGGTGGCTTACCGACCCGGCAGAAAAATGTATTATTTTTTCATTTTTGCTGTTCAGGTAGTAAATCCCGTCATTTTTATTCCGGGAATAGATCCAGAGGTTATCATCCGAATCAACCAGTAGCCTGAAAACATATTCACCCTCTTGTATCCTATCGTTTAACTGAAAACGTTTTACAATTTTCAGTGAAATAGGATTATACTTTTCAACCACAAAATTGCTGTGCAAAATCCAGAATGTACCATCAGGTGACAGGCGGCAATCAGTGATCGATGTATCGGCCAGGCCGTAAATGCCATCGTTGGGAACAAACAATATGCTGTCGGTTTTGGCATCGCGCCTGTAAAGCCCGTTGGTCTGGTTAATGATCCAGAAATTGTTTTCCCTGTCGACAAGTGTGTTGACAATATTAACCGTAGGAACTGGTATGTTAAGGTGCAGAACCGAATCGGGATGGGTGAATTTTTCAGTTACAGGGTCAAATATGTTAAGCCCCGATGATGTTACAATCCATAGTTGGCCCCGGTTGTCTTCAAAAATATTCTGGACCAGGTTATCATTAATTGAATAAAGCGGGTTTCTGCCTTTGCGAAAAATCCTGAGATTATATCCGTCGAAACGGTTAAGGCCATTAACAGTGCCGATCCATACAAAGCCTCTTGAGTCTTTATGAATTGTGTTGATCTGGTTGCTTGACAAACCAGTGTTAACATCCAGCTTTTTAAACTGAAAGGTTTTTGTTTGTGCTGTTGAAGCAACAACAAACAAAAGCAGGCATACTAATGTAAGGCACTTTCTCATTCATGTCAAAAATAACATTTAATGATAAGAAAAATAAATCCCAAAAATCAAAGCCACCTTTTCCGCCTAAAAAATATAATCATAACGATGGCTATTATAGCCATCACTGCCAGCATAGTGAAATATCCGTATTTAAAATGAAGCTCGGGAATGTAGTCGAAATTTGTGCCGTAAATACCTGCAACAAAAGTAAGCGGTATGAAAATAGCGGCAAATATTGTGAGCACTTTCATTACATCGTTTGCCCGGTTTGCAAGGTTTGTGTTGTAAATGTTTAACTGGTCGCCAATCATTAAGTAATAAACGTCAACCGTTTCGAGGGCGTGGGCAAGCAAGTCGTCAAGGTCGATGAAATAGGGGAGCGAGGTTTCGTAAATTAATTCTGAATCGGAGTTTTTCAGGTATTTGGTTATATCGCGAACCGGCCTGATGGTTTTCCGCAAAAAACTAATTTCGGTTTTCAGCCTGTAGATGTTTTCAATTACCTGGTCCCCTTTTTTCGAAAGCACTTTTTCTTCGTTGGCTTCAACAAGTTCGCCAATTGAACTGAGGCATACACTGTAGTGGTCGGCAATGGTGTCAAGTATCCGGTACGCCAGGTAATCGGCGGCGCTTTTTCTGACTCTACCGGTATTGTTTCGCAGTCTTTCCCTGATCGGGTTAAAAAATTCGCCTGCCTTTTCCTGAAAGGTCACAACATAATCGGGCCCGAGTATCATCGTAATTTGATCGGCAATGATATTTTTCGAGATTTCATTATAAACAAGCTGTTTCAGGAAGAATATAATGTTTTTACCGTCTTCAATATATTTAGGGCGCTGGTCGGTATTTACGATATCCTCGAGCACCAGAGGTGAAAGGCCAAAGGCTTTTCCTACCTCCGATATCGCAATTGATTCGTGCAGCCCGTCAATGTTAATCCAGTTGATATGCCCCGGGGCCATGGCCGATATCAGGTCGCTGGTATTTTCGGTTTCTGTTTCCCTGATGTTTTCTTTGTTGTATGAAATAAGCCTGAACCTTGGCCTTTCCATCAATCTTTGGCCAATGAAAGTAAGTTCGCCAGGGGCTTGTCCGATTAACTTTTTTCTGCTTTTAAAAAAACGCGCCATAACGAGTTAACTGATTTCTTTAATGTCCTGTGAATTTACGAAAAGTGTTGTTCCCAGGCTATCGTACCCTGCAAAAAGTGCTTCTTTTTTGTTTTTAAGGGTTTCTTCCCTGAACCCGATCATGGTAAGAGCTGCGTTGGCAGAGCGGTCGTTAATTATTTTTTTGTACGAAATGTTTTCGGGTTGCTCAATAATTTCAATGTTCTGGGTAGTGATGGGCAGTCGCCCCGAAACAACCATTTTTTCCAAACGCTGTCTCACTTCATCATTTTCCGAATTTTGGCAAATTTCAAATATCTTGATGGTCGATTTTTTCCAGTCGGGGTGCCCTAAAATAATGAAGCTTAACAGAATCATGAGGTTTACATTATGTTGGTCGCTCGATTTGATCCACACGTGAATCCCGTTTCTGAATTCCATATGTTTGCCTGTTGACGCGAGGATACAAACATCGAAATTGCCCGAACGTACCATGGCAAAATTATCGATGATATTATCGAGGTTTTTACCCGATAGTTTGTCGTATTCGAAAATAACCATGTTGTTTTCCATGCCTGCAATGCCAGGCATTTGAATGGCCTGTGCTATGGCCGAAGTATACGAAGGGGAAATGAGCGTGTCGATGTAAAC
>JAFGEV010000042.1 GCA_016931385.1 Prolixibacteraceae bacterium | reverse complement strand
CCCTTACCTGGCCATTGCCGAAAAACTGGGATATGGATCAGGGGAGATTGATCAAGCGAATATTCAGGTTATTGAAGTGGGGAAAAATCATTAAATTTGTAATAAAAATAAAAATGGAAGACATAAATCTCGATACCAGAAAAATCAACCTTATCAATTGGATATCATCGATAGAAGATGCTGATATAATTGATAAGATGGAGAAGTTAAAAAAAGAGAAAACGGATTGGTGGGATACTTTAAAAAGCGAAGACAAGCAGGCTATTGAAGAGGGTATCGCCCAGCTTGACAGGGGTGAATTTTTATCCCATTCGCAGGTTAGGGAGAATATTAAAGAAAAATTCAACTTTTAAAGAATGCCTTACCCTGTTCGTTACTCCACCCGTTCAAACTTAGAATATGAAGAAATCCTTCATTATGTCTTTAATGCTTTCGGGGCCGTAGTAGCTTCAAAAGTCGATTCCTATTTTGAAAAAGTAATTGGTCAAATTGCAATTAATCCAAATTTGTATCCATATTCTGAAAAAAAGAAAAACCTTAAGCGTTGTGTCATTAGCCCGCAAACTACATTATATTACCGGTTTAATGGTGAATATGTAGAAATAGTCAGTTTCAGGGGCAACCGCATGAATCCTGCAACACTTATACTATAAAACCCATAAAGTACCCTATAAAAAGGAATAATCTATTCACCTTTATCTTTATACCATACCTGTTTTAACTGATGTATTAGTCTGCCGTATTTTAGGAATTGATCCGGGTTCTGTAAAGTATCTGGCCATTGCCGAAAAACTGGGATATGGATCAGGGGAGATTGATCAAGCGAATATTCAGGTTATTGAAGTGGGGAAAAATCATTACTAACAAAGTAGTTATGGAACAAAGTAACACCGCACCAATAGTAAAATCAATAAAAGGTTCTTTCAAGGCTCCCGAAAAATTTTATTATAAAAAAGATATGACTGACGGACTTACTGAAAAATATCTTTACATAAAAAAAGCGTCCCCTTTGCAGAGACGCTTTCCTATATGATACTGTTTCAATCAATCGGTAAAAAAACTATTCAGCTTTTTCTTCTTTCTTATCTTCTTCAGCAGGTGCTTCCTCTGAATTTTCCTCACCTACTGGAGTTTCTTCCTTTACTTCTTCAGCAGCAGGTTCTGTTTTATCTTCAGCCTTTGAAGCCTCTTCTTTTGCTTTTTCAACAACAGGAGCTTCTACTTTTTCTTCTGCAATTTCTGGTTCAGCCTTTTCTTCTGCAACAGGTACTTCTTCCTTAACAGGTTCAGTTACGGCTTCTGTTTTTGGTGCTTCTTCCTTAACTTTTTCAGCTTCTGGTTCAGCTTCAGCTTTAACAGACTTAACTTCTTCTTTTAAAGCTGAATTTTTCTTCGCAAGTTCGGCAGCGCGTGCTTCCTTGATTTTTGCTTCCGCTTTCAGGCGGCTTTCCAATTCAGAATCGGCATCCTTGGCAAGTTTGTCGACTTTGGCCTGGATTTTTGCTTCTTTCTCCTGTTTCCAGGCAGCATACCTGCGTTCAGCTTCAGCTTCGTCGAACGCGCCTTTTTTCACACCGTCGAGCAGGTGTTTTTTCATTAACACTCCCTGGTACGACAAAATGGCTTTTGCCGTTTCGGTTGGTTGGGCACCTTTCGTGAGCCACGATAAGGCTTTGTCAAAGTCCAGTTCGATGGTAGCAGGATTTGTAATCGGGTTGTACGAACCAATCCTTTCGATAAATCTACCATCTCGTGGCGCCCTGCTATCAGCTACCACAATGTGGTAGTAAGCATTTCTCTTTCGGCCGTGACGGGCCAATCGAATTTTAACTGGCATAATTTCAAATTTTAATTGAACTGATTTTTTTCGAGTGCGCAAAAGTACAACATTATTTTCTTTTTCAAATACTTTAACCGTAAATTTCGAACGTGGTTTCTTTTTTTATTTTTGTTAATGAATGAACGCAACCAAAAAGGCAAAAAAATTATCTGTAATTTTGAACATTGAAACGAACACAATTTTTAAATAATCATAGCCTTAAGGCAGGTCAAAAAGATATTCAGGCGTAAAAAATTTAAAGTATTTCATTAATGAAAAAACATAGCAATCTGTTCGTGCCGGTAATTCTTGCACTGATAATAACAATTTCGATTTCATGTAACGAAGACGATGAGCCCTTAACGGCTTATGGCGATGCTTTTATTACAACAATAAAAAGAAACGATTCCGTGTTTTACGGGTTAAATTTATATGCGTATTCCTGGTCGAAAATGAAGGAAGTAAATGTAAGCCATAACAGCTTACCATTCCAGGTTATACTCGACACCCTAAATTACCGATATACACATGCTTTTATTCCTTCGGAAAGTTCTTTTACAGAAATATTGCCTGACAGCGGCATCTATATTTTCGAAGCTGTATTTGATAACGGGGAGGAATATACTTCAACTGATTATCTTGACACTTCAATTATTTTGCCTCCGGTAGTTACCGAAGCTGTATTCGACACTACTGACCAAAAATTCACCGTTAAATGGGAGAGTGTTTGTAATAATTGTGCTTACAGGGTAATGCTGAAAGATGAAGAGAATAAAATTGCATTTCAAACCGAACTGCTCAACTACGATCAGTTGTCTGTCTCTATTACTCAATATACTTATGGTTGGCAGATGAATGCCCAACCCTATGGCGGGGAAAAATATACAGTTGTAATTATGGGATTTTTATTCGAACCTGTTCCTTCATCGTTCGACCTTCAGTGCGTTTCAATAAATAATGAAAATGAATTTACATGGGTATATGATGATAATGAAGAATAAATTATTGTCGTTTTTGATCCTGATCATGGTTCTGCCAGTTTTGTTTTCATGCAATTTTCTTGAAAACGAAAAATCGTATGTTGCCGATACTTACATTATCGTGTCCATATCGGGTGAAGATACCATTTACGCGCTTGAAGCGTACGCCCAGTCGAACTATTCGATGAGCAGTGTTACCCTTACAAGCGAAGCGGACAGCAATTTTGAATGCGAGCTGGAACCTGCCGGTTACTATGGCACATATTATCAGAAGTCGGCAGTCCCCGAAGATTTCTCAACCGTAAAACCTGCCGAATCTGTTTATCGGTTCTCTATTGTATTCAGCGATGAAACTTCCGATATTGTGGAGGATCATATCACTTCTTCAATTATATTGCCCCCGGTTATCAGTGAAGTGATTTCAGACAAGCTTACCAATTCAATTTCAATTACCTGGCAGCAAACCGATAACGCCGATATTTATACCATAAAAATGTTCAGGAACGATACTTTGGTCTATCTTTCAAATCTTATCGATGAAAGTATTTCTTCAAAAGAAATTACTTTCGACTCAAATGGCTGGTATTCATATTCGAACATAAACCCTGGCGATTCGCTCGATATAATCGTTGTGGGTATTCTTAAGGAAACAGGCAATTCAGAAACAATAAGGCTGCAAAGCCTTTCACTGTCCGACACCGTTACTACCGTATGGCCTGAATAAGGCCTGTTGGTAACTTTTTTAAACCCCGAAACATGTTTTCCTGTTGAATTGTAGTAAAAAAATTCAACAGGGGATTTTTTTTTGTTGAAGGTAACTTTTCAACATTCCTTCCCCTAGCGGTGATAAATCGTTACTTTTAACCTAAAAAAAATGAAACCATTTGTCCATTTACATGTACATTCACAATATTCCATTCTTGATGGCCAGGCCGATATAAAGGTGCTGGTAAGCAAAGCAAAAACTAACGGGATGAAAGCCCTGGCACTTACCGACCACGGGACAATGTTTGGGATAAAGGAATTCTGGAACAGTTGCAAAGGGGAATTGTATGGAAATAA
The DNA here is from genome assembly GCA_016931385.1 of Prolixibacteraceae bacterium. GTDB lineage: Bacteria > Bacteroidota > Bacteroidia > Bacteroidales > Prolixibacteraceae > DAIMEA01. The sequence continues at coordinate 16,977 of JAFGEV010000042.1, read as the reverse complement.
AGATGTGCCCAGGGAACAATGGTTTTCAGTTAAGCCCATAATTGGCTGCGAAACGTATGTAGCCGCAAGGGGAATCGAGAATAAAACGACCAAAGAAGACAGGGCTGGATACCACCTTATACTTTTGGCAAAGAATTATAAAGGCTACAAAAACCTGCTTAAACTTATTTCTATTGCCAACACCGAAGGGATGTATTACAAACCCCGTATCGACCGCACACTGCTCGAAAAATACCACGAAGGCTTAATTGTGTCAACAGCATGCCTGGGCGGGGAAGTACCACAAAAAATTTTGGCTGGCGACATAAACGGTGCCTCGGAAGCTATTTTGTGGTACAAAAAATTATTCGGCGACGATTTTTATCTCGAACTCCACAGGCATCCGGCCGAGGAGCAGCGCGAACGCGAAGAAGTATACGACAACCAGGTTATTGTTAATAAAGCCCTGGTTGAATTATCGCAAAAACATGGCGTGAAGCTTATTGCAGCAAACGATGTCCATTTTGCCAATGAGGAAGATGCCAACTCTCACGATATCATGGTGTGTATTAACACGGGCAAAAACCTCGATGAAGAGAAACGCTTAAGATACACCAAGCAGGAATGGTTTAAAACCATTGAAGAGATGAACAGGCTTTTTGCCGACCTGCCCGAAGCACTTGAAAATACAACTGAAGTTGCCGATAAAATTGAAGTATACGAACTCGATTCCAATCCAATAATGCCCGAGTTTCCTATACCCCCCGATTTTGACACAATAGAAGGATACAAAGATAAATTTTCGGAAAACGACCTGAGGAAAGAGTTCGAACATTACGATATGATCGGGAGTTACGATAAAGTACTTCGTATAAAATTTGAGGCCGATTACCTGGCTCATCTGGTCAAAGACGGTGCCAGGAAGCGATACCCAAACATTACAGAAGATATCGAAACCCGTATCGATTTCGAGCTCAACACCATTAAACAAATGGGATTCCCCGGGTACTTCCTCATTGTACAGGATTTTATAGCTGCTGCCCGTAAAATGGGCGTAATTGTTGGGCCGGGGCGTGGTTCGGCAGCCGGGTCGGTAGTAGCTTATTGCGTGGGGATTACCAATGTCGATCCGGTTAAGTTCGACCTTCTTTTTGAACGCTTCCTCAACCCCGACCGAATTTCAATGCCCGATATCGATATCGACTTTGACGATGACGGACGCCAGCAGGTACTTGATTGGGTAACCGAAAAATACGGGCAGGACAGGGTGGCGCATATTTGCACCTTTGGTACCATGGCTGCCAAACTGGCCATACGTGATGTTGCCCGCGTGCTTCAATTGCCGCTTTCCGAGGCCGACCGCCTTGCGAAACTGGTTCCTGAAACCCCAAAAATTACACTCCAAAAAGCATATATTGAAAACCCTGAACTCGAAATTGAAAAAAACTCTCAAAACCGACTGATTGCTGATACCATACGATATGCCGAGGCGCTTGAAGGGTCGGTACGCCAGACCGGAGTGCATGCATGCGGGATAATTATTGGCAGGGAACCTCTTTTTGAACACATCCCTTTAATGCCCACAAAAGATGAATCGCTGCTTACAACCCAGTACGATGGCCGGTTTGTTGAAGACATTGGCCTTTTGAAAATGGACTTCCTTGGTTTAAAAACCCTTTCGATTATTAAAGAATGTCTCGACAATATTAAACTTTCTAAAGGGATTACCATTGATATTGATGCAATACCCTTCGACGATGAAAAAACGTATGAACTCTTCAGCCGGGGAGATACAACGGCCATCTTCCAGTTCGAATCGACAGGGATGAAAAAATGGTTACGCCTTTTAAAACCCAACCGCTTTGAAGACCTTGTGGCCATGAACGCACTATACCGGCCCGGCCCGATGGAGTACATACCAAACTATGTTAAGAGAAAACATGGCGAAGAGGTAATCAATTACGACCATCCTATGATGGAACCCTTCCTGAACGACACATATGGAATTACTGTGTTCCAGGAACAGGTTATGCTCCAATCGAGGGAGCTTGGCGGGTTTACACGTGGGCAAAGCGACACCCTGCGCAAGGCAATGGGCAAGAAAAACCGGAAATTGATGGACAAACTCAGGGAACAGTTTATTGACGGTTGCCTGAAAAATGAAAAATTTATTGAAGGTTGCAGCGGGAAAAAAGAAACACCCAAAGAACTGATTGAAAAAATATGGAAGGACTGGGAAGCATTTGCGCAATATGCCTTTAACAAATCGCACTCGGTATGCTATGCTTATATTGCCTATCAAACAGGTTACCTAAAGGCTCACTACCCTGCTGAATTTATGGCTGCTGTTTTGAGCCGAAATCTATCGAATATCGACCGTATATCTTTATTTATGGACGAATGCCACCACCTTGGCATAAAAGTGCTTAGCCCCGATGTAAATGAATCGTACCATAAATTTACCGTGAACAAAAAAGGTGAAATCAGGTTTGGCATGGCCGGTGTTAAAGGCGTTGGTGAAGCTGCTGTAAACGATATTGTGAAAGAACGGAATAAAAATGCTGAATTTTCCGATATCTGGGACTTTACCGAAAGGGTGAACCTTCAATCGGTTAACAAAAAAACATGGGAAGCCCTGGCTTATTCAGGGGGTTTTGATTCATTGACTGAATATAATCGTGCCCAGTTTTTTATTCCTGATAAAAATGAACTTACTTTTATCGAAAACCTTATCCGATACGGAAACCTTATTCAAAACGAAAAAAATATGGCTCAGCAGTCTCTTTTCGGGGGAATGCAACAAATTGACATTAAAAAACCCAAACCCCTGCCAGGAGATGAATGGCCAAGTATTGTTAAACTTGAACATGAAAAGAACCTGATCGGGTTTTACCTTACTGCACACCCCCTTGACGACTTCAGGCTCGAAATTGATACATTCTGCACAAAAGAAGTGAACCTGGCTCAGCTCAATGCCAATATGGAATTTTACAAAGGAAGGGAAATCACACTGGCCGGAATGGTTACCGAAGCATACGAAGGATTGAACAAAAAAGGGAACCGATTTGCAAGCCTGACCCTGTCAGACTATGACGGAACTTTAAAAGTATTTTTCTTTGGAAACGATCACCTCGAATTTGTAAAGTATTGCCAAAAGGGATTGTTCCTCATGGTAAAAGGGAAAGTTACCCCCCGCTTTCGCCGAAACGACAATGGCCCTGAAATGCTCGAATTTAAGGTGTTGAACATTGAATTGTTAGAAGAGGTAAGAAAAAACAGGGTAAAATCAATATCCCTCGAAATGCCCCTTCAGCTAATTACAGAAACCTTCCTGATTGAATTTTCTAAAATATGCGAACTCAACAAGGGCAAAACCCAACTCAATTTTAAAATAACCGATTTCGAAACAAAATCGAGCCTGAACTTGTTTTCACGAAACATCAGGATAAACCCCAGCGATGTTTTTATCGATTATTTAAAAAGTAAAGAAGGAATTAATTTCAAAATCAATTAAATTTGTCGCTCTGTTTTAAAAAGTATTTAAGAAACTTAAAAATATAATGTTATGGCAATAGAAGTGAATGATGCAAATTTCGATGAAGTTGTCCTCCAATCGGAATTACCCGTATTGGTTGACTTTTGGGCAGAATGGTGTGGCCCCTGCCGGATGATAGCACCGATAGTAGAAGAACTATCAACAGAGTATGACGGTAAGGCAATCTTTGTAAAAATGGACGTTGACAGCAATCCGGCAATTCCGCAAAAATATGGTATCCGCAACATACCAACCGTTCTTTTCTTTAAGGGAGGGCAACAGGTCGACAAGCAGGTTGGTGCTGTGCCTAAAACTGTTTTATCCCAAAAAATTGATGCATTATTATAGCATAAAAATATTTTTCTGATCGAAGCACAGGCAACAAACCTGTGCTTTTTTTTACCCTAAAAAAAAAGAGCCAAAAAGTCAACCCAACTAAACATAAAAAAACATGTTGAATAACAACTTGCTATCTTCTATTTCTGATAAAAGTCTTTAGCTTTTTCGTTGTTTGTTACTTATTTTAGTAGCGTTTTCAAAATCAGAAAGAATCTGTTTATGAAAAGTAGTGCCGCTCTTACTGCTCTTGCAGTGTATCTCATCAAAGAAAAAATCAAATTACAATTTCAAACCAAATTTTAACCTTTGTTCTATGAATCCAACACAAGAGCTGATTACAAATTTAGCCGATCAATATGGAAGAAACAGGGAACAATTGCTTCCTATTTTGCAGGGGGTAGTTGAAAAGGAAAAGTTTTTATCGGACTATTCAATGATCGAAATAGCCCGTGAACTTGACATTCCTGCTGCTGAAGTATACGGTACTGCCACTTTTTACTCTTTCCTTGAATATAAACAAATGGGAACGTATATCATCAGGGTATGCAAAACCATTACCTGTTCGATGAAAGGGAAAAATCAAATTTTACTTACAATAAAAGACATGCTAAAAATCGGTGTGGGTGAAACAACACCCGACCGGAAGTTCTCGCTGCTTGAAACCAACTGCCTGGGTTGGTGCCACAAAGCTCCTGCCATGCTCATCAACGATGAGATATTTACCGAACTTACACCCGAAAAGGTTCGTGGAATTCTTACAGAATATTTAAAAAAATAGGAATTTATGGCAACAACGTATAACCTAAAAAGAGCCGATTTCATTTTCCGAAATGAAAACGACTGGGAAAAAATTCTTAATCGTACCCTTCAACGCGATAAAACAGAGTTGATAAACGAACTTATTAGCTCTGAATTGAAGGGTCGTGGAGGCGCGGGTTTTCCAACCGGATTAAAATGGAAACTTGCCAGCGAATCCAAAGTTCAGGAGAAGTTTATTATTTGCAATGCCGATGAAGGCGAACCCGGCACTTTCAAAGACCGTGAAATTCTTACCAAAGTTCCGTTCAAAGTGCTTTCATCAATGGCAATATGCGCATATATTATAGGGGCTAAACAAGGCATTATTTACTTGAGGGGCGAATACCGATTCTTAAAACCCGACCTTGAAAAAACCATTTCAGAATTTGAATACTACTGCAACGAAATCAATTTTGATTTTAAAATCAAGATATTCATGGGTAGCGGCGCATATATTTGCGGAGAGGAAACCGCTTTGTTCGAATCGATGGAAGGAAAAAGGGGCGAACCCCGCAATAAACCTCCTTTCCCGACAAATGCCGGATATATGGACAAACCAACCGTGATCAACAACGTTGAAACCCTTGCCCACACTTTTACTATTTTTAAATATGGTGCTACAAAGTTCTACGACCTTGGAGTCCAGTTTTCAAGGGGAACAAAATTGTTCTCGGTATCGGGTGATACACCTAAACCCGGTATTTATGAACTTGAACTTGGAATGAGCCTACAGGATTTTGTAGATGAATTTGGCGACGGGGATACAAAGGCCGTTCAGGTTGGTGGCGCTTCAGGTTTCCTTGTCCCCAGAAAACGCTTTGGGGAAACAGCCATTGGGTTTAGAGGAAAACTCACGGGCATTTCTCTTCCCACAGGTGGTTCAATGATGCTTTTTAACAGCTCCCGTTCTATGTTCAATGTACTCGACAATTACCTCGAATTTTTCAGAGAAGAATCTTGCGGGCAGTGTACGCCTTGCCGCGTTGGCTGCCAGCAGTTACTCATCGGGATCAAAGCGGTAAAACAAGGTTCCAAACCAGCCTCATATCTCGACAAATTGCTCAAACTTACTGAAACCATGCAGTACACAGCAAAATGTGGACTTGGCCAATCGGTTGCCAACTCGTTCTCCTCGATAGTTGAAAACTTCCGTGAAGAAATGATTTACTAAACCTAAAAAAGCGTAAAATGAGCAAAAAAATAAATATCACGATCAACGGTGTTGTATATGAAGTAGAACCGGGATTAACAATACTCGAAGCTGCGCAAAATGCCGGGATCAATATTCCAACACTTTGTTATCATAAAGACCTCTGTGTTGCTGGCAACTGCCGTGTATGTGTAGTTGAAATTGCCGGGCAGAAACGGCTTGCTGCTTCGTGTGCAACTCCCTGCCAGGAAAATATGGAAGTGCTTACCAATACCCTTAAAGTCAGGAATTCACGTAAACATATAATTGAACTGCTCCTTTCAGAACACAATGCCGATTGTACAAAATGCTACAAAAACGGTAATTGTGAGCTGCAGGAACTTGCTGCCGAATACAAGATCATGTCACAGGATTTGATCGACCTTGTACCTTACAAAGACTACACGATCGATATGTTTTCGCCTTCGATCATTAAAGACGACAGCCGTTGTATCCGTTGCCAGCGCTGTGTAAGGACCTGTGCCGAACTTCAGGGAGTAAATGCCCTCACTGTTGCATACAAAGGCGATAAGATGAAAATTTCCACTTTCTTCGAAAATTCGATGAATGATGTAGTATGTACTACTTGCGGCCAATGTGTTAACCACTGTCCAACAGGTGCGCTTATCGAGAAAAATTATATCGAAGATGCATGGGAAGCCATATCTGATCCTGAAAAACACGTTATTGTACAAACAGCCCCGGCTGTACGTGTTGGGTTAGGTGAAGAAATGGGCTTTGAACCAGGCGAAAGTGTAACAGGCAAAATGGTTGCTGCCTTAAAAAACCTGGGTTTCGATTCAGTACTCGATACCGATTTTACCGCCGACCTTACCATTATGGAAGAAGGGACTGAACTGCTTACAAGGCTTAAAAAAGCGCTGGTCGATAAAGACATCAACATTAAGTTGCCCATGGCCACATCGTGTTCACCGGGCTGGATAAAATATATTGAGCACATGTATCCCGAATACCTGGGCAACTTGTCAACCTGCAAATCGCCCCAGCAAATGTTCGGGGCGCTGGCCAAAACCTATTATGCCAAAGCGCGTAAGCTGGATCCTGACAAAATCGTTTCGGTTTCGGTAATGCCCTGTACCGCAAAGAAATTTGAAGCCAACAGGCCCGAAATGCACGATAGCGGTTACCGCGATGTGGATATTGTATTAACAACCCGGGAACTCGCCATTATGATCAAACAGGCCGGCATCGATTTCAGAAAATTACCTGAAAAGAAATTCGACCGTTTAATGGGCGATTCATCAGGAGCTGCAGTTATTTTCGGCGCTACCGGTGGTGTAATGGAAGCTGCTCTTCGTACAGCCTACGAAATTGTTACCGGGCGGGAAGTACCTTTCGATAACCTCGACATTTTGCCTGTAAGGGGACTGGAAGGCGTTCGCGAAGCTTCAATAAAAATTGAGAAACCTCTCGAAAACTGGGCTTTCCTCGATGGTGTTGAACTGAAATGTGCCGTTGCGCATGGCCTTGTCAATGCCAAAAAGGTTATGGATGCCGTGAAAGAAAAGAAAGCCGATTATCACTTTATTGAAATCATGGCCTGCCCCGGAGGCTGCCTTGGAGGAGGCGGACAACCCATCCCTACCAATCCCGAAATAAGGGAAAAACGTACAAAGGCCATTTACGAGGAAGACAAAAACCTGTCAATACGAAAATCGCATGAAAATCCGGAAGTAATTAAAATTTACAAGGATTTTCTGGGCGAACCACTTGGGAAAAAATCCCACGAGTTGTTGCATACAAAATATGTGGCAAGAAACAGGTACTGATAAATTTTCAATCATAATCGAAGCCCGGCCTGAAGTTTTGTTTTGGTCGGGCTTTTTTCTTTATTGATAAAAGATGATATTTACTAATGTGAATTCGAAATTGAAATAATCTCAATAATTTTAGTTGCGATATGAAAAAGATAACAGGCATTTTGTTTATAATAAGTTTGTTTTTAGGTTGTCAGAACCTGAAAAAAGAACAGGATAAACCCACCATTTATACCATTGGCGATTCGACAGTAAAAAATGGCCGGGGAGATGGTGAAAAAGGCTTGTGGGGCTGGGGCGATCCACTCATCCAGAATTTCGATACCAGTAAGATACAGCTCGAAAATCATGCATTGGGCGGTACCAGCAGCCGGACATATATTGATAAAGGCCTGTGGCAACCAGTCCTCGACAAACTAAAACCCGGCGATTTTGTACTAATGCAATTCGGACATAACGATTCGGGAGCTATCAATGATACTATCCGGGCACGGGGAACCATTAAAGGAACAGGCGATGAAACGGAAGAAATTAATAACCTGCTTACCGGAAAACATGAAATCGTGCATTCCTATGGTTGGTATATACGGAAATACATTCACGATATAAAAGGAAAAGGGGCTATCCCTGTCGTAATTTCGCCAATCCCACGTAACGACTGGAAAGAGAAAAGTGTTCCTCGAAACAAAAATTCGTACGGAGGCTGGGCCAAAAACGTGGCAATGGAAGAAGGAGCTTTTTTCATCGATCTGAACGAAAAAATGGCTTCAGAAATGGAAAAACTGGGCGAAGAAAATGTTACAGGAAATTTGTTTTTCAGCTGGGACCATACGCATACCTCGGCCAAAGGGGCAGTATTGGCAGCATCGCTTATCGTCGAAGGACTTAAAGAATTTAAAAGTTGCAAACTGAAAAATTATCTGTTGAAAGATCCAAAAATCACATTCCCGGTAAAAAAGAGAATATTTATTATTGGCGATTCAACAGTAGCCAACGGAAATGACAGTATTGTAGGTTGGGGCAAAGAGTTATGGACTTTTATGGATACCAGCCGGATTGAAATAATTAACAAGGCACGAGGTGGAAGGAGCAGCCGCTCATTTCACCACGAGGGGCTTTGGGATGATGTACTTAAACAAATGTGTGCAGGTGATTATCTGTTAATCCAGTTTGGACATAACGATGGGGGAAATATTGATGCCCCAAAATACCGCGGATCACTGAAAGGAATGTCAGATGAGGTTCAGGAAATTATTAGAAATGATTCCATCCCGGAAACGGTACATACTTACGGTTGGTATATGCAAACCTATATTACCCAGGCAAAAGAAAAGGGCGTTACTGTTATTGTGCTTTCAATGATCCCACGCAATATCTGGAACGAAGCTGTTGTAGAAAGGGTAAATGATAGTTATGGCTTGTGGGCGAAAGAATCAGCTGAGCGGAATGGTGCATTTTTTATCGACCTGAACAACGTAATTGCGGCTAAATACGAAAAAATTGGTCAGGAGAACGTAAAAGCATTTTTCCCCGGTGATCATACGCATACCAATGAAGCAGGAGCCAGATTCAATGCCCAAACGCTGGCTGAAGAAATAAAAGATCTTAAGGCCTGTTTGCTGCGAAGGTATTTGAACTGATATTGAAAGTTTAATTTAAACCTGATACAGGTTTAATTTTTCACATCATAAAACCGGCCTTGTAAGTAAATTTAAGTTTTGCTTGTTGATGGTTGCAAATATTTCAACCTTATATTCTTCTGAATATTCAAGTGTTTTCAGGTATTCAACAATGCAAAAATTTTCCCAAATAGCTCCAATATCTGTCCGTTGTTCAAGAGGTACAAAATTGTTAAACACCGCATTTCTTATATCCAAATCGTAAAAATAATATTTACGGCTTTTTTTCAATTCGTTTCTAAGGTTCTTACTAAAAGATCCCAGTTTGAAAATGATATAACTTTTTTCAAGTAAATCGAGGTATCGTTCAATGGTAATGGTGGAAATTCGGCATAATTTTGCCAGTTCATTTACCTACCTGCCTGGCACCAATTAAAATAATGATTTCAGGAGATTATAAGCGCTTTTCAATTAACCTTATAACTTCCCGTTGATACATAGATTATTGGTTAAAGTTGCAAATTTAGGCTTAAATATAAAATCAATGTTATAATTTCTGGCCTGATTTTACAACTTCAAGTATAAATTATAAAACAGTTTTGATGTTAAAATAAGTTTTATCTGGCAGGGTGGTTTTCATGATGAGGTATTCCGCATTTTTTTTTCTAATTTATTGATATGCCAATACCTTAAAAAGGAGGGAGCAATGCCTTAATTTTGCCCCCTCCTTGAATGAAATCTATGCTGTAGTGTTTTTTTATCTTAATGATGCCCTTCCATAAAATTTCGGGCTATCTGTCATGGTACAAACAGCTTCTGTTTCGTTGGCATCAAGACTCATAAACATTGGTGTTTCTTTGGTGTAAGGCGTCCATATTTCTTCACCTTCTCCATTCGGGTTGCCATATTTAGCGAAGTTTGTATAGTAATCGACCATTTGAAGGCTCAATGCTTCATCACCTGCAGTGAATGGCCTCCAGCTATGTTTTAACGAGTGAAAAACGTACCAAAGGTCTGAAGAGTGGAAAGCACCACTTTCATCACCGGGCAACTGACGTGAAAAGATGTAAGCATATACAGGCTTATCGCTCTTTTCTTCGCGAAGCAAACAGAAATCGGCTATTGGCTTGGCCATATCTCCCATATCGTTAGCAGTATAACCAAACATGTAAGGGATATCAGGAATTTCGTTGGCCAAGGCTACCTCACTAAACGATCCGGTGAGGAAATAATTCTCAACAACCGGGCTGTAGAACATGCGTTTGCTTGTTACAGAACTGTATTCCCGAGCCATTTCTGTTAATTCTTCAAATGAAAGGGCGCGCATATCTTCCAATGTATTTATATCAAAGTAATCCATCATGGCCTTGTTGGCATTTTGGATAGTGTCGAAAGGCATATTTGGTCTGGACGATAAGCCACCTGCGCTCATGCTAATGGCTTTGCTAATGAGCGCGCGCGATTGTGGTGAAGCCAATAAAGTCTGAACGCTGCCACCGCCGGCACTCTGGCCAAAAATGGTCACGTTATCCGGATCGCCACCAAACTGTTCAATGTTATTATGAATCCATTTTAATGCGGCTGCCTGATCCATCACTCCATAGTTGCCAGATACTCCATGGGGACTTTCGGCTGATAATAGTGGATGAGAAAAGAAACCAATTATACCCAGGCGGTAGGTCACAGATACCATAATTACACCACGGGAAGCCCAATCTTCGCCGCCGTCCATTTCTGGCTCGAAGCCAAAGCCTTCACGATAGCCACCACCGTGAATCCACATGGCAACAGGAAGTTTCTTGCTAACTTTTCCGGGAGCAGGCGTCCAAACGTTAAGGTATAAACAATCTTCATCGAAAGGAACTGAACCGCTGGCCCGCCATTCGCGGCCGTAAAAACTCTCAGGATCCCAGGTTTTTTGCATGGCTGCGGCACCATATGTGTCGGCCAGTTTTACGCCTTCCCAGGGTATAACTGCCTGAGGTTCCTGCCAGCGTAATTCACCAACTGGTGGTGCTGCAAAAGGAATGCCTTTATAGGCAATAATACCTTCAGTCCCGGTTTCTACACCTTGTATCTGACCGCCTTCTATGGTTAGTACTGGATTGGGATCATTTTGAGTGCAAGAGCTTACAGCAAATGCAAGAATTACTAAAATAAATAGAATTTAATTTTTCATAAAGGGTAATGGTTATTTAGTAGTTAGAATAAAGCATTGTAATCAACGAAATTTTGGTTCCTTCAAATATAGGAAGATTCAAACTAATATCAAGTTGATTTAGGAGTTCATACAGCATGAGATTTTTGTAGACTATTTTGCTGTTTCCCAAATACTTTTTGTTTAAAAACGGAAGTGATTGCATTGTTATACTTGATTTCTTCTCCTCTTTTGATTTGTTACTGATACCTTCACGACTGCTCACATAAAAACCAACTTTCTCAGGTTTATGTTGTACCAATTTCAAAATTTGCTGAGGATTTATCTTCAATTTTGATTTAATGAGTTCCGGGCGGTTTTTATTGTTCAACTCTTCGAAATTCCATGTAGTATCGTCCTGTGGTAACAGAAATGGTTTAGCCGAGGCTAAGAAATAAAGAATGAAAAAATATGGGTAGCATTCTGAAAAGCGTTTGAAGTTAAAAGTTATCTAGCTTAAATGTAACCTTACCCCTATCATCAAATAGATCACAAACCTCAATAAGTTTGGCTCATTCCTGGCTCACTACCTTCCACCAACAAAAACACTTACCAAAGTGAATGTGTATGTGTTTAATAATTAAGTACTCCGACTTGTGGACCCACCTGCCCCGATTGAATCGGGGTGAACCAGGGCCCACAAATTCAAACAAAAAAAGAGGAAGAAAAATATTACCATCTTCTCCCTCTTTTTCCCGTGGGCCCACCTGGGCTTGAACCAGGGACCCCCTGATTATGAGTCAGGTGCTCTAACCAACTGAGCTATAGGCCCTAATATCTAAAATTGATACTATTTCTATAAAACTTTCAGGTTTTTTTATTGACCCCCTGATTATGGGTCATCCGCCAACTGGCGGAAACTGAGCTCCACCTTCGCCACGCCAAATCGTGGCTATGGCGGACAAGTATAGGCCCTAAAATATATTAATTATAAATTTTTTTTTACTATTCAAAAATTCTTCAAATCCCCCTTCTTCCAATTGCTGAAGTTAGTAAGGCTTAATTTTCGGACTGCAATTTTAGTGAATTGCTTCAAAATACACAAGCAAAAAATACAAAAGGTTACTCAGCTTTTTCTACTGGTTCTTTTTTTAGTTCGGTGTCGCTGAAATGCTTCCTGAAAAATATAAGAATAATGCTTATTCCAATTGTAATTGATGAATCGGCAATGTTAAATACCGGCCTGAAAAACAGGAATGGTTGCCCGGCATTAATAGGCGACCAGGATGGCCATGTGCCTTTAATTAGGGGGAAAAACAACATGTCGACCACCGACCCGTGCAGGAATGTTTCATACCCTCCACCAGGTGGAAGAAATTGGGCTGCCCTGCCATAACTGTCGCTAAACAGTAATCCGTAAAATGCGCTGTCGATTATATTTCCAAGGGCACCGGCACAAATCAGGGCAATGCTAATAACCAGGCCAGTTGGAATCCCCTTTTTTATCAGTTTCAGAAGGTACCAGAAAATGGCCCCTGCCGCTACCAACCTAAACAGTGTCAGGATTACTTTTCCGTACCTGCCGGCAAATTCAAACCCAAACGCCATTCCCCTGTTTTCAACAAAATGAAGAAAAAACCAATTTCCTAAAATCCTTTGCTCCTGTCCCAGGTAAAAATTTGTCTTAATCCAGATTTTTAATACCTGATCGAAAGCAAGGATCAGAATAATCACTAAAATTGCCAGCTTTTTTTGAGACATATTTTCAACTAAAAAAATTGAGAGCTGTTTGAACTCTCAATTATACTGTATTATAGATTCTGTTATTAGCGTTGCATATTTTTTGCATCAATCGAGAGTGTTGCATGGGGCACTGCGCGTAACCTTTCTTTAGAAATCAGTTTTCCGGTTTCACGGCATATCCCGTAAGTTTTGTTTTCGATCCTGACCAAAGCAGCCTGCAAATGCTGGATAAATTTTAATTGCCGTTGAGCAAGTTTTCCAGCTTCTTCTTTTGACAAAGTTGCTGCACCTTCTTCCAATATTTTAAATGTTGGGGAAGTGTCCTGTGTGTCGTTATCATCTCCATGTGTGATCGAATTCTTGAAGATTTCATAATCACGTTGAGCTTTTTCCAATTTTCCCAGTATTAATTCCTTGAATTCCTGGAGCTCCTGGTCTGAATATCTGGTCTTTTCGCTCATAATTTATATAGGTTTAATTTCTAGCTTTATATCGTAATTCACCAAAAGTAACAAAAATTTTCATAGCGCATCAGCTATGCTTGTTTTATCTTATGCCTTTTCAATAATAACCCATGTAACAACCTCATTTATATCAACTTCCCTTGCCTTTTCCTTGTCAATATCCTTGACTATTTCGAAGGATGAGGCTAGGGTTTGATTTCCAATATATTCGGCATGTTTATCAAGAGCCTTGTTTAAAAAATCATTCTGCAAAATCTGAACATTGATTTTATCGGTAACCTCGAAATCACTTTCTTTTCGGATATTCTGTATACGATTTACAAACTCACGGGCATATCCCTCATCTCTAAGTTCGTCGGTTATATTAATATCAAGGGCAACAGTAATTGGCCCATCGCTTGCAACAAGCCATCCTGGTATATCTTCCGAAAGGATTTCAACATCATCAATTACTAAATCAATGAAATCTTCACCCACATTTATGCTTAAAACGCCCTTTGATTCAAATTCGGCAATTTCGGCCTGGGTTAAACTGCCAATCACAGCGGCCACTTGCTTCATGAGCTTACCGTATTTTGGGCCTAGTATTTTAAAATTGGGTTTGATTTTCTTTTTAATTACTCCCTCACTGTCTGAAATATAATCGATCGATTTTACATTTATTTCAGAAAGTATAATGTTTTCAACGGCCATTACCTGTTCTTTAAATTTTGGGTTCAGAACAGGGATCATGATCTTCTCCAAAGGCTGGCGGACTTTAAGTTTTTCTTTACGGCGCAAACCCAGAACCATGCTTGAAATCCGCTGCGCAATATCCATCCTTTCTTCAAGTTCAGTATCGATCAATTCCGGATCATAAGCCGGGAAACAGGAAATATGAACACTCTGTGCCGGGTGCTTACCTGTAACTGAATTCAAGTCGGTATATAACATATCCATATAAAAGGGTGCAATGGGCGCTGCTAAAAGAGCAATTGTTTCGAGGCAGGTATAAAGGGTTTGATAGGCCGAAAGCTTATCATTGTCCATTTCACCCCCCCAGTAACGTTTTCGGCTTAAGCGAACAAACCAGTTGCTCAGGTTTTCAGTCACAAATTCCGAAATGGCCCTTCCAGCCTTTGTTGGCTCATAGGTTTCGTAGCTTTCAGTTACCTCCTTAACCAATGAATTTAAAAGGGAAATGATCCAGCGGTCAAGTTCAGGCCTTTGTTCAACAGGAATATCTTTTTCAGAAAAAGTAAACCCATCGATGTTGGCATACAGCGAAAAGAAACTGTAAGTATTGTAAAGCGTTCCGAAGAATTTTCGTTTTACTTCATCAACGCCTGAAATGTCGAACTTAAGGTTGTCCCAGGGTTGCGCATTGGTGATCATGTACCAGCGCAGCGGGTCGGAACCATATTTTTCAATGGTCTCAAACGGATCGACCGCGTTGCCCAGGCGCTTGCTCATTTTGTTGCCATTTTTGTCAAGTACCAAGCCGTTGGAAATGATATTCTTAAATGCAACGCCATCCATAATCATGGTAGCAATAGCATGAAGTGTAAAGAACCAACCACGAGTCTGGTCGACACCCTCTGCAATAAAGTCAGCCGGAAACACAAAAGCCCCATCCCCAGCCCTTCCCCCAAGGGGAAGGGAGTTGGCCCCATCCCCAGCCCTTCCCCCAAGGGGAAGGGAGTTAAGGGCCGCTGCAATTTTGGAGAGTACTTCGTCAATATTGTGAAAAACTTCTTCGTTTGTAAAACGTATTACATTAAAACCGAGATTGTTTAAATCTTTGGTTCTTTCAGCATCTGAAATTTGATTTTCAGGTAAATTATGAATCTTTCCATCAACTTCAACAATCAATTGTTTTTCAAGACAAACAAAATCGGCAATGAATTGATCAATTATGTGTTGACGGCGGAATTTATAACCCTCAAGCTTTTTACCCCTTAAATTTTTCCAAAGAAATTCTTCTGCTTCAGTTGGGTTTTCTTTTTGTTTATCTGCCAGTTCTCTTAAAAGCGGATAAATCATCGGGTTTGCAGTTCGATACTTCGGAGCATATTCTCCCATCTGGGTTGAGTCAGAGAGGGCATCTCCCCCTCCTTGGGAGGGGGTTGGGGGGAGGCTGAATGGCCAGTGGGCCTGTGCATAGGGCATTGCCCCCGAGTCGAACCAAACATCAATCAAGTCAGACTCCCGGAACATTTTTTTCCCTGAAGGAGAAACCAAAACAATATCATCGACATAAGGCTTATGAAAGTCGATTTTTTCGTAGTTTTCTTTCGTGTTGTTTCCAACCTCAAATCCTTCATAGGGATTTTTATCCATGAACCCTGCTTCAACTGCCTTTTGTATTTCATTCATCAACTCCCCTGCCGAACCGATGCAAATTTCTTCCTGGCCATCCTCGGTACGCCAGATCGGTAACGGGGTGCCCCAGTAGCGTGAACGTGAAAGGTTCCAGTCGACAAGGTTTTCGAGCCAGTTTCCAAATCGGCCAGTTCCAGTATTCTGGGGTTTCCAGTTGATGGTTTTATTCAGCTCGATCATCCGTTCTTTAATAGCTGTTGTACGGATAAACCATGAATCAAGCGGATAATATAGTACGGGTTTGTCGGTACGCCAGCAGTGCGGGTAGTTGTGCTCGTGTTTTTCAACCTTGAATGCCTTGTTTTCTTTTTTTAGCATCACCGAAAGGTCGATGTCTAATGTAGGTTCGTTTTCCGACAGGGTATCGTCGTAGGCGTTTTTTACATACCGTCCAGCAAAATCGCGGTAAATGCTTTCGTTCACATAGGCTTTTGCCCAGTTTTCGTCAAGGTCTTCAATGTGATAAAATTTTCCGGTACGATCGACCATGGCCTGGCGTTTACCTTCCTTATCGACCATGATAAGCGGAACAATACCAGCTTGTTTGGCAACCCTGTCGTCGTCGGCACCAAATGTTGGAGCTATATGAACAATTCCTGTACCGTCTTCGGTTGTAACATAATCACCTGGGATTACACGGAAAGCATCGCCTTCGGGTTTTACAAAAGGGATAAGTTGTTCGTAGTTAATGCCAACCAGTTCTTCTCCTTTATATTCAGATAAAATTCTGAAAGGAATTGCTTTGTCGCCTGCATTATATTCTTCGATGGGCAATCCGGCATTTTTCATATCGAGGTAAGCTGGAAGTAAATCTTTTGCAAGAATTACTGTTATTGCCTCGCCGGTGTATTGATTGTAAGTTCTGACTTTTACGTAAGCAATTTTTGGCCCGATAGCCAAAGCAGTGTTGGAGGGCAGCGTCCAGGGGGTTGTTGTCCAGGCAAGAAAATACAGGTTGGTCTCAACATTGTCGAAAAGAAATTCCGACTTTTCGTCCCTGATTACCTTAAACTGGGCCGTTGCGGTTGTGTCTTT
>JAFGEV010000041.1 GCA_016931385.1 Prolixibacteraceae bacterium | reverse complement strand
ATGAAAGGTTAACTGATAAACTGGAAATGAAATCTTCGATTAGTGTGAATTGGAGAAGGCATGAATTGCAGTCCTGAATAAACTTAAAATTCTCAAGATTGTTTTCCATTTGTTTTTTAGTGGTTTAGTTCAAGAATAACTTAAACATAGAAAATATATTTTACTGCCCCACTCATTTTTTATGGTTTTTTTCTTGGCTTTTTATTAACAACTTTATTTTGATGATAAATGCAACATTTGTTTCCACAAAGAGGAGCTGATGTTTTGATATTAAAAAGCTATTTTTGAAAAAAATTGATTTTGAAAAAAGCGCTCATTATAATGCCGGTTAAAGACTCGATGGAAACCTCGCTAGAGGCCATCGAACGGATATGCCAGTTTAAAGGGGATAACCTGTTTACGGTATATAACGACCGGAGCCTTCCCGAAAACCGGGAAACCCTACAGGGAAAAACTTCCGAAGGTTATACCCTGGTTAACGTCGAAGATGTGGTTGATACGCCATCGCCAAATTATCGTTACGTATTGATCGATGCGCAAAAGAAAGCCCTTGAGATGAATGCCGGTTTGATCCTGGTTGAATCGGATGTATTTGTTCAACCAGACACGATAGATTTACTGATCATTTATTCCGAAAAGCTTGAAAATGCAGGGATGCTTGCTGCCATTACTACCGATGAAAACGGTGAAATAAATTTTCCCTATAATCACATCAACCCCACACAGGAAGAGGTTATCGAAACAAAGCACCGCTTAAGTTTTTGTTGCACATTGTTAACCAGCAGGCTTTTAAAAACCTTCAATTTTGAGGAGCTGCCCAAAAACAAACACTGGTTTGATGTAAGCATAACCGCCATGTCGCGGGAAGCTGGTTATACCAATTACATTCTGCCACAGGTAAAAGTAATTCACAAACCGCATAGCAGCCGCCCATGGAAAAAACTGAAATATTCAAACCCGGTACGTTATTACCTGGAAAAAATGTTTTTTAGGCGCGACAGGATATAATTGGAAAGCCCTTTATTGCATAAACTTCAAATAATTCTAATTTTGTTTTTGTAACGTGTTATATGAATTGCAATGGAAGAGAACTCAGGCATAAACAATAATCAAACCAGGAAATTTGATTTTAAAAATATCCTGGTAATCGTACTCTCTGTAGTCCTTGTGGCAGTGATAATCCTTTTCATTGTTCAAAGAAACCAACACAACGAAATTGTTCAGCAACTCAACAACGAAAAAGATTCAATTAAGCTTGAGCTGTCGGGTATGCTGGTTAATTACGATTCTTTGAAAACCAATAATGAAAAACTGAATGAGAATTTATTGCTTACCCAAAATGAAATTAAAAGCCTTATTGTTGAGGTAGAACAGGTTAAGAAAGCAAGTTATGAAGAGATAATGGGTTACCGCGATAAGGTGAACACCTTGAGGGGTGTAATGCAAAACCTTGTTGTTCAAATCGATTCACTTAATGAACGGAATAAGGCCTTGTTTGCTGAAAACCTTATTGTAAAACAACAAATTTCAGATGCACGGCAAAAGAACGAGCTTCTTGAGAAAGAAAAAGAAGAGCTTGAGCAAACCGTAAAAATGGCCCAGATACTGGAAGCTTTAGACTTAAGGGCATCGGGCTTAACGCCTACAAACCGTGAAACAATGCGCGTTGCCCGTACCCAAAAAATTGTGGTGAGTTTCACTTTAAGCAAAAACTTAACTGCACCCCGCGGGCCTAAAAATATTTTTGTAAGGATTATGCGCCCCGACCAGTTGCTATTGGTAAATTCTGAAGAAGAGCTGTTTAAATTTGAGGATCTTGAAATTCCATTTTCTGCAAAGAGAGAGGTAAATTATGAAGGGCAAAGCCTACCGGTAAATATTTACTGGGACAATACAGGTTTTGATGCCTTAATACCGGGAACTTACGTAATAGATGTTTTTGCAGATGGTTATATTATTGGTTCAACGAATGTTGTTTTAAGAAAATAAAAAGCGGTGGCAACTCCACCGCTTCCCCTCAAAAACAAACTACTTAATTACCTTTTCAACAATCTGGCTCAACCAATCAACTACTGTTCATTATTGTTTTAAGGCAAATTTCATTACGTGATATTAAGCCTTTCGGTTTCAAAAAATGAAAAAGATTAACAATTTTTAACCACAAAAATGAAAAAAATAATGGTGATAGTCTTTACAATAATCATCTTGCTTACAGCCATGGTTAGCGGCTTTTTTCTTTTTGCCCCCCAGCTTGGGAAAAAAGCATGCGGAAATCGTCTCGAAAGAATGAAAAATTCGCCAAATTTCAGCAATGGCCAATTTCAGAACCCGGTAAATACTGTAATGCAAATCCCTCCTTTCAAGGCTTTTAAGGAGATGAGGAAGATGAATGTTGACCGTGTGCCTGAAAAGCCTCTGACCAGCTACCCAATCGACAATTCATTTTTTGACAATAATGCTGATAGCAATATTGTTGTAACATGGCTGGGGCATTCAACAGTTTTGTTAAAAATAAATGGCATAGTAGTGCTAATCGACCCTGTTTTTTCTAAAAGGGCTTCAATCGTTTCGTTTGTTGGCCCTGAAAAATTTCAATACACCCATGATCATACCGTTGAAGAACTTCCACCGGTTGATGTCGTTGTAATTTCGCACGACCATTACGATCATCTTGATTATAAAACGATATTAAAACTTAAGAACTCTGTAAAGAAATTTTATATGCCACTTGGTGTTGGCGCCCATCTTGAAAGGTGGGGTGTGCCTGCTGAAAAAATTGTTGAGCTTGACTGGTGGGATGTTACGAAGTTTGATAACCTTGAATTCATTGCTACACCATCGCGGCATTTTACCGGGCGAAGAATTACCGATCGTTTTCAGACCCTATGGTGTGGGTGGGCAATAAAATCAAACAATGGTAGTGTATTCTTTTCGGGCGATTCGGGCTATTTCGATGGTTTTAAAGAAATAGGCGAAAAGCTTGGTCCCTTCGACCTTTCGTTTTTAGAATGCGGACAGTACAATAAATACTGGCCAAATATTCACATGATGCCCGAAGAGTCGGTTCAGGCTGCCATTGATTGCAGGAGCAAAGTTGCACTTCCGGTTCATTGGGGTAAATACTCTTTAAGCATGCATCCCTGGTATGAACCACCAACCCGTTTTTTGAAAAAAGCCCGGGAAATGAAATTGGCTGTGGCCATGCCTGCCATTGGTCAAACATTCAGTTTGGATGCATATCCTGATACTATTTGGTGGAAATAATAAAAAAACCCGGAATAAATAAATTTTCCGGGCTTTCAATATGGTTATTTGGTTTTGTTAACCGCGAACAGCAGCAATTCCGGGAAGTGTTTTTCCTTCGAGGTATTCAAGCAATGCGCCACCTGCTGTTGAAATATATGAAACGCCATCGGTAAAATTGAATTTGTTAACACAAGCAACCGAATCGCCTCCTCCAACAAGAGAAAATGCACCTTTCGATGTTGCAGCAACAATGGCGTTACCTGCTTCACGCGACCCTTTTTCAAATTTTTCAAACTCGAAAACACCAACCGGGCCGTTCCAGAGAATGGTGCCCGATTCTTCAATCACATTTTTCATCTTTTCGATGCTTTCGGGGCCTGCATCCAAACCTAACCAGCCATCAGGGATATTATCGGCCGGGGTAATTTGAGTATCTGCATCGGCTGCAAAAGCACTGGCAGCAACTACATCGTGTGCCATAATAAGTTTTACTCCTTTTTCGGCAGCAAGTTTTTCAACCCGTTTAGCAGTTTCGAGAAAATCGTCTTCACAAAGTGAACTTCCAATTTTTCCTCCATTTGCTTTAACAAAAGTAAAAGTCATGCCGCCACCAATAATAAGGTTGTCTACCTTATCGAGCATATTTTCAATAATGGTGATTTTTGAAGAAACTTTAGCGCCGCCCATAATTGCAGTGAAAGGCCTTTTGGGTGATTTGAGCACTTTATCAAGGCTTTCGAGCTCACTTTCGATGAGATAGCCAAACATTTTATCGTTTGGAAAAAATTTGGCCATAACTGCAGTAGAAGCATGAGCTCGGTGGGCAGTGCCAAAGGCATCATTTATCCAGCAATCGCCATTTTCGGCCAATTCTTGCGCGAAACTATCCACACCTTTTTCTTCTTCTTTATGAAAACGGAGGTTTTCGAGCATCAAAACTTCACCTGGGTTTAAGCCCCGGGCAATTTTTTTGACTTCTGCTCCTATACAGTCGGGAGCCATTTTTACTGAAATGCCGCCAAGCAATTCTGATAAATGGCCAACCAGATGACGCAATGAAAATTTATCTTCCGGGCCTTCTTTCGGACGCCCAAGGTGAGACATGATTATGGGTGAACCGCCTTTTTCAATAACTTTTTTTATTGTAGGAAGTGCTGCCCTCATACGGGTATCGTCGGTGATTTCAAACTTATCGTTTAAAGGGACATTAAAGTCGACCCTGATAAGCGCTTTTTTCCCCGAAAAATCATAATTATCAATTGTTTGCATTTTATTGATTTTTTAGTTAGAAACGATGTCAAATATAGAAATTTAATAACGAACCAGATAATAAAAAACGGCGTTATCTTTTTGAGTTAATAATGAATTAGCATTTAACAGGTTAAAAAAACGGGCAACTGTAATCAGCTGCCCGTATAGAAAATTTTGTAAAAATAATTGTCAAACAGATAAACAGATTATCTCTTTTTCCAATTCGCCTAACTTCAACGACGTTCAACCATTTATTCCCTAAAAGCAGGAAAAGTTACCAGTTTAAAAGAAAAAAAGCAGATTTTTTTGAATCTGCTTTAAATTTTATTAATAGCGGTTATAATCCCCGCCGCGGTCGTCTCTGTTGTATCTGCGTCGATCGCCTCCCCTGTCTTGATCGCGGTCACGGTTAAAGTTGCGGTCATT
Organism: Prolixibacteraceae bacterium; assembly: GCA_016931385.1. Classification (GTDB taxonomy): domain Bacteria; phylum Bacteroidota; class Bacteroidia; order Bacteroidales; family Prolixibacteraceae; genus DAIMEA01. The sequence continues at coordinate 2,067 of JAFGEV010000041.1, read as the reverse complement.
TCTGTCAAACCTGCGGTTTCCTTCAAACCTGCGGTTTCCGCCACCGCCGCCGCCGCCACCGGGCCTTCTGTCGAACGAACGCCTTTCGGTTGCTTTAGGTTCCGATCTTTTTACGACAATAAAATTGCCCATAAAATTTGTGTCGTTTAATTGTTCAATGGCGTTTGAACCTTCAGAATCGTCTTCCATTTCAACAAAACCATAACATTTCGACATACCGGTTTCACGGTCCATGATTAATTTTGCTGAAAGTACACTACCGTACTGTGCGAAAAGTTCTTTTAATTGATCAGCTGTTGTATCAGCATTCAGCTTTGCTACAAAAATATCCATAAAAAAAGAAAAGATTAAAAATAATAAGGATTAATTAACTCGTTAGAAGTGTGTAGCAAAACAAATTGAAATAAATTAACCAGATGTAAATACTATACATTTCTAATAAAGCAAAGCTATTGATTATTAATAACAAGAAAAAGTTTTTTTTAAAATAAAATGAAAATGCAGCAAAAAATGTTTTTAATCGATAAAATTTTCCCGGAAAATAAGACTTTGACAGAAAAAATTATTTTCTGCTTACCTTAATTTTCTGGGTAGGCGACATGTTCTCATTTCGTTTATTTACTGCTTCAATTACAGCGCTGCAAAGATCTTCAAAAGCATTTTTTGTGATTGTGTCATCCGAAGCCACTGCTGGTATTCCGTTATCGCTCCCTTCGCGTATTCCCTGCACAAGCGGAATTTGACCTAAAAGCGGAATGCCCAGCTTTTCGGCCATCTTTTTACCGCCGTCTTTTCCAAAAATGTAGTATTTATTATCGGGCAATTCTTTTGGGGTGAACCATGCCATGTTTTCAACCAAGCCAAGCACAGGAACGTCGATCGATTTTCCTCTGAACATACTCACACCTTTTACGGCATCGGCAAGGGCAACATCCTGAGGGGTAGTTACAATAATGGCTCCTGTAACAGGTACGGTTTGCATCAGTGTTAAATGTATATCGCTTGTGCCGGGAGGAAGGTCAACAAGCAGGTAATCGAGCGATCCCCATACAGCATCGGAAATTAATTGTTTTAAAGCATTCGATGCCATTGGCCCACGCCAAACAAGTGCGTCATCCTGGCCTACAAAAAACCCGATGGATAAAATTTTCACCCCGAATTTTTCTATTGGTAAAATCATGTCCCTGTCATTTACCCTTGTGCCTTTTGGACGAGAGAGGTTTTCACCAAACATTATCGGGATTGAAGGCCCAAAAATATCGGCATCAATCAAGCCCACAGAAGCACCGCTTTGGGCAAGCGCTACAGACAGGTTAACGGCTACTGTTGATTTTCCTACGCCTCCTTTCCCCGAAGCTACGGCAATTATGTTTTTAACCCCTGGCAAAACAGGCCGTTCAATATCGTGGACCGAACGCACTGAAATGTTTCCTGCAATTTCGGTATCCATGCCTATGTTCTTCAAAACAGCCTGTACGCATTGTGACCTGATATAAGGTATTGATGGATCGTTCGATTGCTGAAATACTAATGTAAAGCTTACTTTTTTCCCGGTGATGCGTATTTCCTGTACCATATCAAGGTCGACAATGTTCTCTTCCGAACCAGGCATTTTTACGCCTCTTAATGCATCTTTTATTTCTTTTGGTTGTATAGACATTTCAATCGATTTAAAATGAAATGCAAAATTATAAAAAAGGTTTAATTCTGGATAGGATTGTCTTTTTTATTAAGGTCTGATTAGTTTGTTTATTCCAACTTTTAAAAACAATACTTCTTTTGTTCTTTTTTATTAGCTAATTGCATCGTTTTATCTGATTTTTGCGATAATGGAAATTGGAAAAGGTTATGCTCTTCAAATTTTAAAGTAAAAAATTTTAGTGATATGAAATCAATTGGGGAGTTAATAAACCTTGAGGGGAAGACGGCAGTGATCACCGGTGCTGCAAACGGAATAGGAAAAGCAATCGTATCACGGTTGGCAGAATCGGGTTGCAATTTAATATTGACAGATATTGACGAAAAGAGTCTCGACGAAGTTGTAAAGCAGCTTAACGGAACAAACGT
>JAFGEV010000312.1 GCA_016931385.1 Prolixibacteraceae bacterium | reverse complement strand
TTCAAAATTACCGTAGAGTGCCGAGTTGGTATAGAAACTTCCGAGGAAAGGTTCAGCACTGCCATCGGGTACTACAAAAATAACCTTGTATAGATTTTTGAAAATGACCGAAGTAAGTGGATTACTCAGGAATGGTTCGATTTGCTGAACAGCAAGCCCTGCATTAACGCTTGCGCCGTGAAGGAAGACAACAACTGGAAATTTTTTGGCGCTGTCCGATTCATCATAACCATCGGGAAGTGAAATGTAATAAGTTTTGTTTTCGTTTAGCGCCGCGCTAAAAAATTGTTTTTCGGAAAACCGGTTTGCCCCCGATAGGGCTAATGTAAACAGCAGAAAAAAATGTAAGGTAAAAAAGATGTGTTTCATGACCACTTTTTTTATTGATTATTTGATTTTGCAGGTTAATATCGAAAAAAAATCCGAATTAACTAAACCTCTTGAATACTAATCTTGTTTAAAATTACCTAAATAAAATGAAGTATAAATTGTAATGCTTTGTTATTTTTGATGTTCAAAAAAACAGTGTACGTTTTTTGTAGAAACGTATTTCTTATTTATAACATTAATTTTTATTGATCTACGGATTAAAAATATTTTTCAATGAAATTTTTAGTACAATTTATAACGTTTATGTTCCTGACATTTTCCCTTTTTGCAAATAAGGAGCAAAATTCAAACAGGATCAGGGTTAATGGGCCCACTTTAAAGATTATAGGATTAGATACTACGGAATTTTTAAGGATACCCCCTCCCACACAGTTTCTTAACAAGTCGGCAAACAGCAAGTCTGGTATCGACATTAAAGTTAATTACCATGGATTCTCATCCCAGGCCCGAAGGGCTTTTCAGTATGCAGTTGACATATGGGGCAGTTTAATAAACTCGCCAATAGAGATTGTTGTTGATGCATACTGGACTGAGCTCGAGGATGGCACCTTAGGCCAGTGCGGGCCAAGCAATTATTTCCGCAATCACGACGGGATGCCATCTAAAGATGTTTTTTACCCTATGTCACTTGCCGAAAAACTACATAACGACGAACTTAATGAAAGCGATGAAACAGATATTTTTGCTTATTTCAGCAGTGAATCGGACTGGTATTATGGAAGGGATGGTGAAACGCCCGGCGACAAATACGATTTGGTTTCGGTTGTATTGCACGAGCTCTGTCATGGGTTGGGTTTTGCAGGCAGCTTGTCGGTTGAAGGTTCCAGGGGATCGTGGGGCTGGGGCATGGATTCTCCATTTGCCTTCGACCAGTTTATAACCGATTCTGATGGGAACCTTCTGGTCGATACAACCATATACCCGAACAACTCAAGGGAACTTAAAGAAGCGCTCACTTCGGGCCTGGTCTATTTCGATTCACCGGTGCTGAACAAAGAGAACGGCTCAAAGGCATATCTTTATGCACCTTCATCATGGAACAAGGGTTCAAGTATTTATCATTTGCACAACATTTACCAGGGAAGTGAAAATTCATTGATGTGTTATAGCACTTCGAAAGGAAAATCGATACATGATCCGGGTATTGCATTGTACATATTGGAAGATATTGGCTGGAAGCATGTGCATATTGTTCATGAGGCAAAGAAAAATACAGAAAAAATCAGCAACGTTGAGATCATAGCAGAAATTTTTGCCGATTTTGATGGCGAAATATCAGCACCAAAACTGCATTATTCAATTGACAGCACAGAATATACCGAAGCAAGGTTATCGGTGAAAAGCGCACCTGGAAATTTATATTCAGCATCAATTCCCATTAATAAATCGTGTAATGTTTCATATTATATTACCGTAAGCGACAATTACAGCCGCGGATTCAAAATGCCCGTTACAGCGCCCGATGAAAATTATCATTTTTACATTGGGCCCGATACAATTGCTCCTGAAATCAAACATTACTACACAACTTTTTTAAATCCCGGACAGGATTCGATACCGCTTAAGGCAATTATTACCGACGATTTTGGTGTTGACACGGTTTGGGTAGAATACAAAGTAAACAATATTGAGCAAACGCCAATCGGCCTTGAACCACAGAAAAACGATAAATATGAGCTTACACTCGACATTTCTTCTTTTGGCCTCGATGTTGGCGATTCGGTTACATACCAATTATTTGCCCGCGATGTTTCGGCTGCAGGCAATGTGGCTGTTACGCCCGACAGCGGTGTTATTACCGTGAATGTTGAAGCCATCCCCGACTTTATCAGTTCTTTAAGCAGTGAATTTGAACTGGTAAATAGCGATTTTATCCTTCAGGGCTTTCAGGTCAGTACGCCTAATGGCTTCGAAAATGGTGCACTTCATACCCTGCACCCTTATGAATTTGCAGGAGAAGGGAATTCCTTGGAATACATCGCCCAATTACGATATCCGGTTAAGATTGATCCGGTTTATCACTATATTGAATTCGATGAGGTGGTTTTAGTTGAACCAGGCGAACCCGGCTTCGAATTTGGCGATGATGAATTCTGGGATTACGTAATAGTTGAAGCTTCGAAGAACGAGGGCGCAAAATGGACACCCCTTGAACCCGGTTGGGATTCGCGCCTGCATGAAGATTGGGAAACAACGTATAACCAATCGATATGGGAACAACACTCACAGGCTGTGGGTACGCCCGAAATGTATAAACCCCACCAGATTAATATTCTCGATGGCGATAAATTATTTGTAGGCGATGAAATTTTGATCCGGTTCAGGCTCTTTTCCGACCCGTATGCTTATGGCTGGGGTTGGGCTATCGACAACCTGAAAATTCAAACCGAAGGGCTTTCGAACAACTTTATCAAAGCCGGCAATACTGTAAAAGTATACCCTAACCCTGTGCGCACTTATATACTGAATATTGACCCGGGCAACCAGAAAATTCTGGAGATTAACCTATATAATTTTAGTGGAAGAAAAGTTCTGACTTTCAGCGGAAATGATTATGATAGTGAGTTACAGGTTTCTTTACCCGATGAATTGCACGGTGGGTACATTCTTGTTGTAAAAACAAATTCAACAACCGAAAGACTCAAAATATTGGTTGAATAACAAGAATATATTTATTGTTCAAGGAGTAATTTTTTATCAATTATTTATAATTTTTTCGAAGAAAATTAAGATCAAATATTATTTTACCCGCATAAGCCTGAAGCGCATAAAAACTTCAGCCAGTTTAAAAAACATCAATGACTTTTTAATCTGAAAGAAAAAATTGAAAAAAGTGGCCTGTTGAAACAGTTTCCTTTTTTGTATTATGATTTCTTGCGGATCTTCAATTTTTGACCTGGATGCAAACTCCGAGTATTGGTGATGTTGTTCAGCTTCTTAAGGTATTCAACCGAAATGCCCTGAAATTGCTGGGCAATATCCCAAAGGCTATCGCCGCTTCTTACAGTGTAATAAATATACTCAGGATCAAGTGGTTCTTCCTTTTTCTTTAAAGTATCATCTGTATCTTTACCAATGGTTTTTTGCTTTTCTTCAAACGAGAGTGAATTGTATTTCTGATATTGAGGAGCTTTATTTTCGGGCACATATAGCAATAGTTTCTGGCCAACCCTGATCAGGTTTCCCTTGAGGTTGTTCCAGTAACGGATATCGGCTGTGCGCACATGAAACCATTCGGCAATCAATCCAATGGCATCGCCCGACTTAACAGTGTAATATACCTTTGCTTTGCCTTTCACATCAACCGGGACAAAATGATATGCTGTTTTCGCGGGATCTTTAATTTCATTATTTGGAAAATATTTTTCACGGTTATGTGCTGTAATTGTATCCTCAAGCTCGATAAAACGGATAACAAGTTCATGGGGCAGTTTCAGAGGGTATGGCTTTTCGATTGATGCCGGGATCACATCGAGCCGGTACATTGGGTTAAGTTCCCTTAGCATGTCGATATCGATATTTAGTTGGCTGGCAATCTGTTCAAAATGAAGGTAGTTGTTCACCATAATGGTATCGCAAACAATATTGAAGGATGGTTCACGGGGCACCAGCTTGTGTTCCTTGTAGTAACTCATGGCATAAGTTGCCGAAATATATGCAGGCACGTAACCCCGGGTTTCTTTTGGGAGCCTGTAGTAAATTGTCCAGTAATCGCGCTTTCCTCCTGACCGGGCAATGGCCTTGTTCACATTTCCCGGGCCACAATTGTAAGCGGCAATAACCAGGTGCCAGTCCTTGTAAATCTCATATAAATCGCTCAGGTAGCGTGCTGCTGCCTCTGTTGATTTAACCGGATCGCGTCGTTCATCTACAAACGAAGTGATTTCGAGCCCGTACATTTTACCTGTGCCATAAACGAACTGCCACAATCCGCAAGCCCCGGCCCTCGAAAAAGCCCGTGCATTCAGGGCCGATTCAACAACGGCCATATATTTCAGTTCGAGAGGCAATTGATAGCGGTCAAGTATTTCTTCAAATAACGGGAAGTAATATTGAGCAAGTCCCAGCATGATCTCAACCTGTGTGCGCCTTTTCTGTGTGTAAAGGGTGATCATGTTTTTCACGGTCTGGTTAAACGAAAGGTCGATACATGAGTTAAGGTCGTTAAGCCTTTTTATGATCAATGAATCAGTGAGGGGTTCCTGTTTAATTTCCCGATTATCAATTTCATTTGAGAAAAAAGAAGAATCAAAAGGAGAAGCGGTATCGCCCAGGTATGCCTTCCTAATATACCAGTTATTTACAAGGCTATCGAGCTGAATGCTGAAAATTTCATCAAGCACTTCATCGGGATATGCCAAAAACGTGTCGAGTTGCCCGCTGGTGTCAATTTTTGCTACTTCGATACGCTTCATGGGCAACAGCTTTGGCGAATAGGGTGAAAACGACTTTGCAGTAAACGGGGAAAGTAACAATAAAAATACAGTAAAGAAGTTAATTCCTCTCTTCATAAAAACCTGAATTAAAAAGTAAACGAAACCTGGGCGCCAAGCAAAGGTGTCGATGTAAAATGATCAATATAAAAAGGTTCAAGGTTAAACGTTAAGTCTTCACTTATATCAAAGGTAATAAAATGGGCATCTACATTGGCATCAAGGACATTAAGCAGGTAAAAAGCTGCAGTTATGATAACCCAAAAATCGCGGTCACGCCGGTTTTCCTCAATAGCATCCTGAAGCGTTGTTTGCATGCTCGATACCGACCGGTCTGAAACATCCCCGAAATAGGTAATAAATGAATTCGTTTCAGGGTCGTCATCGTC
>JAFGEV010000311.1 GCA_016931385.1 Prolixibacteraceae bacterium | reverse complement strand
GGAAGAAGCTTTTCAGTATCTCGATGCACCTGTAAAACGGATTGGTTCAACATTCACACCGGTTGGCTTTAACCGTATACTTGAAAAGGCAATTTTGCCCAATACCGATAAAATTGTTGAAGGGATAAGGGAGTTGTATAAGTATTGATGCTCGATACTGGATGCTGGATACTGGATGCTGGATACTGGTCACTAGTCATTGGTTTTTAACTTCCGACTTCTGACTTCCGACTTCCGACAACAAACATTTAAATAAACAAAGTACATTTAGATAATGATTATGAAAAAGATAGGGATTTTCTACAGTTTTAACTCGAATAAAACAGCCCGCATTGGGGAGAAGATTAAAGAAGCTTTTGGACCTGAAGCAGACATTGAGGCTGTGAATGCGGAGATGGTTACCGAAGAACAATTCACCATGTACGATAATCTGATTGTTGGTGTTCCAACCTGGTTCGATGGCGAATTGCCCAACTATTGGGATGAGTTTGTACCGGCACTTGAGGAACTTGACCTGAAGGGCAAAAAAATTGCTATCTATGGCCTGGGAGACCAAAAAGGATACCCCGAAAATTTTAACGACGGTGTAGGCATTTTTGCATCGATTGTTGAAAAGTGCGGGGCAAAATTAGTTGGTTTTACTTCGCGCGAAGGATATACCTACGAGCATTCAGCTGCCGAGCGGGGAGATAGCTTTTGCGGGTTATGCCTCGATCAGGAAAATCAGGCACGCTTAAGCGGTAAACGCGTTAAGGATTGGGCATTGCAATTAGAAAAAGAGTTTAAATAAAATCATTTTATTTGAATGATTGAATTTGTTTAACACAACAAATTCTTTGTATTATTGGCGGGGTGTTTTCAAATGAAGCTACAAGATAATAATTTCCGGCTTTAAATTTCTCACTGTAAATGTTGTAAGAATGGATTCCTTCCTGAAGAAATATCGATTCGGGCCCTTTAATAATTTTGCCATCACCCTGAAAAATTGAAATGGTAATTCTTTCTGATTTTTTAAGTGAGAAAATAAGGTTAGTTTGACTTTCGAAAGGATTGGGAAAAACCCTTGGCTCAGGCATAGCCGATTCAATAACTGACCCAATAATTATAGGGTGTGTTGTATCTTCAGGAGTGTAATTTAGTGTATTAAGCAAAAGGTTTATATTGCTTAAGTCTTTATTCAGATTTATTAACATTGCTGCTTCAATTGAATCAGCCTGGTTATAATACTGACGCTTGTATGTTTCAACCATTTGTCCGTTCTTGTCAACCGTGCCATGTGTGAAAATCAGGTACTCGTTTTCATTAAGGCTGCTAAAACGGTATGAACCATTTTCATCAGTTAACATCATATTAACGTACGTACCATCAGCAAGTAAAACATAAACAAATATATTTGGAATGGGTACCTGTTTGTTGTCGTCGACACAAAAAACCCTGCCACTGATAGAATAGCCTTTTTTTAAAACAAAATTATACCCACTTAGGTTCTTGTTAATTGAAATTTTTTCGGCGTTCGCGGGATCGGTTGTGTTGTTGTAAAAAACAATCGGATATAATTGTTGCTCATTATCTTCTGATACAATTACCCGTCCGGTGGCAACAAGGTAATATTGGCCGGGTGAAATTCCATTAATTGTAAAATTTCCCGATTCATCGGTCAATCCATCCCTGTTGAAGTAATTCCACCAGTCCATTGCAGGTTGGGGCAATAGTGCTACAAAAGTATTGGCAACGGGTGATCCGTTCTGTAAAGTAACTTTTCCTGAAATGGAAAACCCTGAACCTAAATAAAGATTGATTTCTTTCAGTCCTAGAGTTTGCTTGTCAAGGTTGAGTAGAGAGGCCATTTCTCTTGAAGAAGCCCTGTTGTAATAAGTAGGTGAATACTCTCCATCGGTATATCCAAAATAGTACTCGCCGTCGGGGAGGTCATAGAAAACATACTTTTCGTTCATTGTTTGAATGGATCGTATTTCGTTCCATTCGCTATTGAACAATCTGGCAACATTGTGATAAATTGGTTGTTTGGTAATTGCATCATAAAAAGCCCCACTAATGTAATGCCCCGACAGGGTTATAGTTAGACCTGAAACACTTTCATTAATATCAAGCAAAGTAGCATTTGATTCACTTTTTGCGTTAGGATACCACGTTTTCGCAAATAATTGTATTTCATCCCTTATATCGCCTATTTTACCATCGCAATGCAACTTGTATTTGTCAGGAGTAACATCTTTAATGACAAAAGTACCATCGTCCGATGTTTTGACATGGTAATATTGCTTTGGGTTTTTAACCAACAATACGCCTGCATTTGCAATGGGTGTCTGGTTAATTTCATGAATTACTATGCCTTTCACATCTATTGAAAAAGAGGGAAGATAATAAAAAAAGCATAAAACACTAATCATTAGAATGGATTTTGCAAAGCCAGTCTTCATCTATGAAAATCTTTTAAATATTTTATTTCACAATTTGAAAATTATGACAGTGGGTGCCATTTAATATTAAAAATCATAGCCAATTAGCAATTTGAAAATTGGTTTGATTTTTTTAAATAGTTATAATAAACTGATTGTTACAAGCGGATCATTTGCCCGGTAGGCATCATGTCGTCACTCGGGGCATGTCCATGTGTCTTTTTGTATATTAACCGTTTACATTCGTTTTGTTTTGGCCCCCGGCAATATTGGTTAATAAAACCTTTACAAGCTAAGTCTTTTTGGGCCTGGTATTTTTTAAAAAAACCGCAAGCCTCCAAATGGATACATTCTGTTTGCATGATTGTTTAGTTAAAATTTATAGTTCATAATTATGCACAATGTAATTATGTTAGAAACAAATGTCAATAGTTTTGTTTAAAAGTATTATTCCATTGTTAAACAATTTTTTTTAATCCATTCATTTCTTTCCATTTTACCCAATTTTCCTAAATTTGCCACTTCCTAGCAAATAAACTTATAATAAAATATTACAATGAGAAAAAAAGTAGTTGCCGGTAACTGGAAATGCAATACAACACTTCATGAAGGTGTTGAACTGGCAAAAGCCGTAGATAAATTAATTTCGGAAAAAGGTGCTGCCGATGTGGTTGTTGTATTGGGCACACCCTTTACCCATTTAACAAGTGTAGTTGGCGCTATTGATACAAAGCGCATTGGCGTAGCTTCACAGAATTGTGCCGCTGAAGCCAAGGGCGCATTCACCGGCGAAGTATCGGCTGCCATGGTTAAATCGACTGGTTCGCAATACGTAATTCTTGGCCATAGCGAGCGTCGGGAATATTACGGTGAAACCAGTGAAATATTAAATAAGAAACTTGCCCTGGCACTCGAAAACGGATTAACACCCATTTATTGCTGTGGCGAACCTTTGAATATCCGCAATGCAGGAACACAGGTTGAATATGTGATCAACCAGCTCGAAGAAACAATTTTCCAATTATCGGAAGAAGATTTTAAAAAACTGGTTATTGCTTACGAACCCATTTGGGCGATTGGTACCGGTGTTACTGCAACAACTGAACAGGCACAGGAAATGCATAAATCAATACGCGATGCCATTGCTGATAAATTTGGAGCTGAGGTTGCCGATGAAATGTCGTTGTTGTACGGTGGAAGTTGTAACGCCAAAAATGCAAACGAATTATTTGCCAACCCCGATGTTGATGGAGGTTTAATTGGAGGCGCTTCTTTAAAAGCTGATGATTTTATCCAGATTATTAATGCATATTAAAAATCATTTCTTTAAATTTGAAATGATTTTTTAAAAGTATAAAAACCTTTTAATCACCTTACCGGAGGCTGTTCATTTGAGCAGCCTCTGTTATTTTTATATTTTTATCAATTCATTTTGTTTGAAATAAATTAGAAAAACCAGCAATTTAAATTTGCACTATGATATCAAGAAAAGACGCAGTTGAATTACTGCACAGTTATATTCAATCGGAAAACATGCGCAAGCACAGCTATGCTTCAGAAGCCGTTATGCGAGCTCTGGCCAGGCATTTTGGCAAAGATGAAGAGCAGTGGGGAATTGCCGGGCTGCTGCACGACATTGATTCTGAAATAACCAAAGGCGACATGAAATCCCATGGTATTGCAGCCCGTAAACTGCTTGAAGGAAAAATTGATGAAGAATCGATTTGTGCCATAACAATGCATAATGAAATGGCAACAGGCAAACCACGTACAACTCTTTTTGAACATGCAATGGCCGCAGGTGAAACAATTACAGGCCTCATTACTGCAACAGCACTGGTTTATCCCGATAAAAAACTTGTAAGTGTAAAAGTAAAATCGATTACAAAACGGATGAAGGAGAAAGCTTTTGCAGCTTCGGTTAATCGCGAAACAATACTTGAATGCGAAAAAACAGGTTTATCTATTAACGATTTTGCTGC
>JAFGEV010000310.1 GCA_016931385.1 Prolixibacteraceae bacterium | reverse complement strand
AAGAACCCGATTCTGTAAGACATTTTTTTTGACATGGATCAAAAAATGAATTTTTCTTTTTGGGCAAATGATTTGGATTTATTGTTACACTGAGAGCCTCAGAGAAATCACGGAGAACCTCGGAGAACCTCGGAGAACTTCAGGGAACCATCTCTGCGGCTCTCTGTGCCTTCTCAGAGAGACTCTGTGTAAATATTTTTATGCCTGTTAATTATCCCCTTCGAATCCAGTTCAGTGTTTCCTGTGTTAAGCCCATTATGGATGCAATGTGCCCAGGTTTGGCCCGTTATACCATCTCGGGTGCAATCAGCTTCAGGTATTCATATTTCCCCTTTGGCATCTTTCTGGTTGAATTCGCGGCGATGGATGCCGGGCTTAACAAATTGCTCAATATCGTAAATGAGTTTTTGTATTATATTGGTTGTAATCCCCTTAAGTCTTTTCCAATAAGAAATGAAATCCACACATTTGAATCAATGATTACCTTATATGATTTGTTTGTCCTTTTCATATCGGTTTTTCCTTACTGATTCAACCTCTTTCGTTATTTCTTCCATGGTTAAATCATCTGCCTTTGTTGATTGTAGAAGATTGTTAAACCGGGTAAGAAACAATGACTTTTTCAATTCGTTAAAGATTTCCAATTTTTCTGAATCTTCAAGCCGATTGATTATCCTGATGAATTGTTTTTTATCAATTTCAATATTTACTGTTCCCATAGCTTTTGTTTTATTTATCAAATTTAAATAAATACGTTGTCAGGTACAAATATAAACAACAAAGACTTGTGGGTTCTGGGTGAGATCGTGCGGCATTGAGGGCCCCCAGATTTTTGATGCACGGATAGCACAGATTGACACAGGTGAGAAACACCATAGATTGGAATATTTTTAAAAAATCATGGAACACATATTATGCATTAGCACTACCGTAGATATAAATTGCTGTCGCCGTAACTCAAAAATCGATAGTTGTAATTGAGTGCGTGTTGATAGATTTCCTTCCATGCCTCACCGGTATAAGCTGAAATGAGCAGGAGCAATGTGCTTTTGGGCTGGTGAAAATTGGTGAGCATCCCATCAATTACCCTGAATTGATATCCCGGAACAATGATGATCTGGGTTGAGGTATTTAACGCATTAAGCTTAAATTTTTCCAGATATTCAATAATTGCATGAAGGGCATCCTTTGTTGTTGCCTGTGTTTTCATTGTATAGGCTTCCCATTGTGAAATGGCCAGTTCAGAAGGGGAGGCGTTTGGGTTGTCAATAATTTTTGCGCCTATCCAGTAAAGGCTTTCCAGTGTTCGCACCGATGTGGTGCCAACGGCAACAACCTGCCTCTGGTGATCGATCAGATTTTTCAAAAAACCGGAGGGGATAGAGATGTGCTCGGTATGCATTTCATGCCCTTCTATGCTTTCTGACTGAACAGGTTTAAACGTACCGGCGCCTACGTGCAAGGTTAGTTCAGCCGTTGAAATACCTTTTTTCTTTATTGATTCAAAAACAGAGTCTGTAAAATGTAACCCGGCTGTAGGTGCGGCTACTGAACCCTTTATTTTTGAATAAACAGTCTGGTAGCGTACAAGGTCAAGTTCCTCCGATTCGCGGTGCAGGTAGGGTGGAATGGGGATATTGCCAGCAGTTTCGAGAACTTGCGCGAAACTTATTTCTTCATGGTCCCATTCAAAACGGATAATCCGGCTTTTGCCGCTTTCGCCAATATTATGTGCCGCGAGTATGCCTGTTTGGCCGTTAATTGTGAGTGACATAGCCAATGTACCCGACTTCCATTTCTTCAGGTTTCCAACTACACATTTCCACTCGCATGAACCGGTTTGCTGAAAGTTTTGTGCATAGTCGGCGGGAGAGTGCGGATCAAGGACAAAAATTTCAATAGTTGCACCGGTATGCTTTTTAAATAGTAACCGGGCCCTGATCACCTTCGTGTTGTTGAAAACAAGCAGGCTTTCAGAAGGCAGGTGGTTGACCATGTTGGCAAAAACATCGTCGGTAATCGATTGATTTTTCCATACCAGTAGCTTCGACTGGTCGCGGTTGTTCAGTGGGTATTTGGCAATACGGTCGTCGGTTAGCCCGTAACTGTAATCATCAATTTTAATGTTTGCTATGGAAGCGGGTAATTTCATTTTCGTGCGCAAAAGTAATGTTTTTACCCCTAAATCCCCTAAAGGGGACTTTATCAAAATCAAAATCCCAAATATTTATACTTTTGCAGAAAAATTGAGCGATATGATAAAAATCGGCGACAAGGTTAAATTTCTGAACGATGTAGGAGGTGGGGTTGTTATATCTTTCCAAAGCAAAAACATTGCCGTGGTTAAGAATGAAGACGGATTCGAAATCCCGGTAATGATCAACCAGTTGGTGAAGGTTCCCCAAAACGAGGATTATGAAAATATCCGGAGGGATGAACCTGTGGTAAAAAAACAGAAGCAACCTGAACCAAAGCCAGCGCCAGCTCATATTCCCCAACTTATTAATGGTAACGACGAACCCCGTTTCTTTATTGCATTTTATCCGGTGGACCAACACAATCCTGTAGGAGGTGAGATTGAGGTGTATTTGATTAACGACAGCAACTTTTCACTTTTATACCATTATTCGCATTTCGATGGGAAATTATACAAAACCATTGACAGCGGGGAGCTTGAACCCAATACAAAAAACTACATCGAAGGCATTGCACAAGCCGACCTTTCGAATCTGCCTGCTTTTTGTCTGCAACTGATCCCGTTTATGAAGGAAACGAAAAAATTAGCTGCACCTGTTGTGAAAGATATTCATATTAATGGTGTGAAATTTTACAAAGAGAAAAGTTTCCGGCCAAATGAATTTTTTAAAGGAAACGCGATGGTATTCGACCTTGCAGGCACACCCGAAAAGGCTGATGCCGATAAGCGCACCGATAAGGATCTTCAAAAGCTATTGATACAAAAGGATGAGGAAAACCGGCCTTTAAAAAAGGAAGCTCCAAAACAGAAACCGCCTGAAGTTATTGAAGTCGACCTGCATATTCATGAGTTGGTCGATAACTGGAACGGCTTGTCAAATCACGAGATTCTTGAAATCCAGATGGACCGTTTTCATTCTGAAATGAAAAACGCAATGGAGAATAGGGCTAAGAGAATAGTCTTTATACATGGTGTAGGGAACGGGGTTCTGAAACAGGAAATACACAAAAAACTGAAATCAACGTATGCCCGCTTTTATTTTCAGGATGCTTCTTTTCAGGAATATGGCTACGGGGCGACCATGGTAATTTTCCGGAGAAAATAGTTAATTTTGCACCGAAGCAGGCTGTTCTATCGTTCTTGTGCGTTTTGTTTTGGAGGAGGTCCGCCTTCGCCAAGGCTACGGCGGACAGGGAAGGAAAGTCCGGGCAGCAAAGGGCGTTCCGCTTCCGAAAGGGAAGATGTTCGTGAGGGCATGTACGCGGAGAAGAAAATAACTGCCCGCTGGGGTTTTGGTGAGGCTCGCCTTCGCCAAGGCTTCGGCGGGTAAAGGTGAGAAGGTGGGCCCTCCTAAGTGAGGGATAAAGTTCGCTTCGGCGGGTAAAAGTAAGAGCCCACCAGTTCCGGTGGCAACACCGGAAGCTGTCTGCACCGGAAGTTGCAAGACCAAATATATCCTGAAAGCTTCGGCATACGGTTGCCCGCCGTGTTTTTTCAACGTGTTTGGAATGTTCAGGAGGGGTAGGTTGCTCAGATAAATGATAGAACTCTGTCATTAATGATGGAGACAGAACCCGGCTTACAGGCCTGCTTTTTTTTTACTAATGATAAAAAATAGAAATATACTTTCCACTATTCTTGCAGGATTTTCAAATATCCGGAAATTCCTGATCAGTCTTTACATCTTTTCAGAACTCTGATTTTACCTGAAATATTGAATGTGTTTCCGGCATTGATTGCCGGTTTTTCAGTACATCATTTTTTCAGGCATAATCATGAATACATATTTCAGGCATTTGATGCAGATAGCCCAAAAAGCAGAAAAACAAAGGCCATCGATTAATTGGTATAACTATTATAAGTCGGCTCATTACGATGAAAAAAGAAGTGAGTTGCTTGCACACCTTGAAAATGCAGCGAACTGGAAATTTAAAGGGACAAAACCTTTCATAAATTCGTTAAGCCCCGGCTGCCATATTTGTGGCGAGGGCAATTGGTCGTGCCTGTTTATTACAGGAATATGCAATGCTTCATGTTTTTATTGTCCTGCCGCTCAGGATTTAGATGGAATGCCTCAAACCCAGAGCCTGCTTTTCCCCACAGAGTCAGGATATGTTAATTATATTAACCAATTTGAATTTAAAGGGGTAAGTTTCAGTGGGGGAGAACCCTTGCTTTTTTTCGACCGTACACGTAATTATTTAGAAGCCGTAAGGAAAGGTTGTGATCCATCGGTTTATATCTGGATGTATACAAATGGTATTCTTGGAACAGATGAAAAATTCAAAATCCTTGCCGATGCAGGTTTAAACGAGATCAGGTTTGATCTTGGAGCTGTGAATTATAATCCGAAAGTGTTGAAAAATGCTGCTAAGTATATTCCTAATGTTACGGTTGAAATTCCGGCCATTCCTGAGCATAAGGAAAGGTTATTTGAATTGCTTCCTGTTTTATGCGATTATGGGGTAAGCAACCTTAACCTTCATCAGTTAAGGCTTACATCATACAATGCCGGAAAACTCCTTAAAAATCCCTATACATATCTTCGGTTTGAACAACCCGTGGTGATCGAGAGCGAACTGGCTGCACTTGATACCATGCGGTATGTAAATGAAAAGAAAATCCCGATTGGTGTGAATTACTGCAATTTCCAGTTTAAAAACAGGTTTCAGAAGGCTGGCTACAGGCGTATTATGGCAGCGCAACTAAAAAAGAATGATGAAGAAGTAACAGAAAACGGCTACCTGCGCATGATCAGAATTGTGGATGAAAATGAGCAACATCTGGTTTCACTTGATGAATTGATATCCCGGTTTAATGAGGTTGATAAACTTATCGTAAGCTATTCGGGAAGGGTATTGAACAACCTTGAAAAAAATGAAAATGCACAAAAAATGAAAATCGGAGAAGTTGATTACCCCGTGAAAGAGGGATATGTTTCGAAACCAATAACCCTCACAGGGAATCAAATTCATGATTTTGTGAAAATGATTCAGAACCGGGGAATTTACATACCCGATGACCCAATGCTTTTCGAAGCCTGGAGAAATGAGTTTATCGAAGAAGGGATGAGGGACTATATGTAATCTTTCAATTATTCATCCATTTTTTAAGCCTGTAATGGCTGGCAATCTCGTTTCGCTTTTCATCATCGAGCGAATTCATGTACATTTTCCAGCCCGGGCAAAAGTTGATGTGAAAGCGCCAGAACCTGCCGCCAAACGATTTTGGTTTTTCATCGTATTTCTTTCTCAAGGTGCAGTTTTCGCAATTATTTTCTTCCATAATATCTTGTTTTTGGTTTTGTTTCAAAAGTAACAAAAAGTAAACAATCATTATAAAAAAGAAATTGTATTTAAAAAGGGAGCTTCATTTAATACGGAATATACCATGTATGGCCAGCCAGACCTTTACCGCCTGAAACAACAAAAATTGGGGGCAGGCTGTCATTTTTATTTTTATCCATAAGTTATATCTTTAGAATGAAACAATTTGAAGCTGATTTGGATTACTTTCGATATGCATTTTCCACCAGATTGGTTCATGCAATTTTTCATGTTTACTGTTTGCAGAAACGAAAAGAAGGTATATATTTGCAACGCTTTAAAAAACGAGGATGTTCATTTAAATAATTGAATTTTGGTGCGGTAGTTCAGTTTGGTCAGAATGCCGGCCTGTCACGCCGGAGGTCGCGGGTTCGAGCCCCGTCCGCACCGCCAGAATTCATTTCGTTTTTTATCGCATTGGTGCGGTAGTTCAGTTTGGTTAGAATGCCGGCCTGTCACGCCGGAGGTCGCGGGTTCGAGTCCCGTCCGCACCGCAAAAAATATCAGAGGTTTCACCCTTGGGTGGAACCTTTTTTTGTGTTGTTAATGATCAATCCTGACAGGTTTTTGAAACCTGTCAGGATTAGCAATTTATAGGCGAGGTACTATTTCACCACCACCTTCCCGCTTTGCACCCCGCCCTCTTCTCCTACAAACCTGTACAGGAAATATAATCCTGTGTCAATTACACCGTCGCGATGCGACTTAAAAAGCACATTACATTAATGCTACCAAAACATCGAGCCGATGGCTCTTTTTAAAATTTGGCATTTTTGAAGTTGCGTAGCAACGATGTTATGGTAGATGAATATAAATTGAAAAGACCAAAATCAAAGCAATCTGCTCACTCTTTTCTTTTTCTCCGAACAATAATGATTAAGATTATTTGAAATCATCAATGCAGGTTTGTAAAAAAGCTGAAATGCACATTTCCGTATTTCCGAAGTTCTAAGAATCCGGGTATTTTGCTGAAGTCGTACATTTTTGAATGTTCAACAATCAGCATACCTTCATCGGTCAGGATGTTTCTATCCAATATCTTTCCGGGAATTTCTGCAAAACGTGGATGATCGTATGGTGGGTCGGCGAAGATCAGGTCATATTTCGTTTTTTCACCCTGAAGGTATTTAAAAACATCGGCACGGTAAACAGTGGCAACCTCGCCAAGTTCTTTCAAAACCGATTTTATAAACTGTATATGTTTAAAATTCAATTCTACAATGGTAAGGTGGGTTGTGCCCCTCGAAAGGAACTCGTAACTGATGCTGCCTGTTCCGGCAAAAAGGTCGAGAACTGAGATTGCCTCAAAATCGATTTTATTGGTCAGGATGTTGAACAGGCTTTCTTTGGCAAAATCGGTTGTTGGCCTTGCTTTAAATGTTTTTCCCGGATTGAACTGCCTCCCTTTGTATTTTCCTCCAATTATCCGCATTGTGCAAGTTGGGTGATGAGGTAGTGGTAATGTTCAGGTTCGGCCAGAAATTTGTAACTGACCTTGTAATCGTCATTGTATTTTTTCCATTCAAGTTTGCTGAACCTTGCTTTCAGGTTCGAGGCAAGTTCTGATTTTTGTTCAATCCTGCCTGTTATTTCAACCCTGGTTGTTGGAGTGAACATAAATTGACGGGCGGCATACAATATGTAATAAAGGCAATCGGTATCGGTTTTTGTATAAAAATGGTTCAGAAAAGTGATTTTGTTGTTTTGAACAACCGTAATGGCCGTATCGTAATAATCTTTATTCACGATAAGCATGTCGGGTTTTATTTGAGGGCTTTGAAGTCCCATCAGGAGTGCAGCGCTATTCGAAAAGAGCCTGCAAGCGGGGAAGTGGTCTTCGAAAAAATTTTTCAGGTGCTTTGGAAATGCAAAAGCCAGTAGCATTTCGTTCCCCGGAAGCTCGTTGAATATTACATGGTCTTCCCTTGATGCTTCAAAGGTTGAATTATAGATAAGTGGCAGCTTGTTTTTATCGGTTATTGAAACGGGGCAAAGCATTTCACGGGTGCAGTTCCAGCCAATGTTTATTTTTTGGTATGCTTGTTTTAATAATGGTTCATCCAGAATAATTTTGTTGGCTTCGTTGGCGAATTGGAAAGCTGTTACCGCGTTGAACCGGTATTCTGAAAGCACCAGGTGTTTTTTTAATGTATGGTCGGTAATTAAAAAAGAAAATCCATTCAGCGAACACTGAATGGATAAACTATATTTAAAGCAATTCGTGCTATCGAATGAGTCGTCGATAAACCGGGCTGTATTCATGGTTATCCCAATATTTTTACTCCCAGTTTCCGGCGTTGTTGTTCGGTTCAGCAACCGACCCGACTTTCAGCCCCGGGTAGCGGTCGTTTTTACGACGTTGTTCGTTAAGGTTAATAATTTCCTGCTCGTATTCATCAAGCAACTCGGCAAGAATCTGATTGTTGTGCGCGCGTGCTTCAAATACAGGAACTTTAACCCCCGAGCCGGTTGTTATAATGGTTTGTTTCAGCCAAAAAACTTCCCCGTTTGAATGAGGGATTGTATTCAGTTGATCAATTTTGTATTCTTTTCCAAATATTTCTTCCTGAACACTAACTTTAATAGTGTCCCTAATGATAAGCCCTTTTTTCATAGCAGCTTTCTCATCTAGCCCGGCTTCGATCATACTATCGGTAAGCATACCAATTTTCCTGATCTGGGGTATTGAATCGAATTTCACAAAAGTGATCAGAGAGTCCCAGTCGCCGCAAAACCGGCCATTAACATCTTTAAAAGCAATTTGTGCTTTTCGGATATCTTTCAGGTTTTCAATAACATCTTCGTACCGGCTGGCCCTTTCTTTTTCAAAATCGAGAGGCGTTTTTACTGAATCCCAGATTAGATACGCCAGAACAATTGCCAATGCAATCAGAACAACTTGAATTATGGTTTTCTTCATTTCATTTATGTTTTATTTATTTTTTGGCTTTATATAATGCATGTAAATTTAAAATAGTAATTCCGAAATAATGATTTTCAAATTTTTTAATGTTTGCCTTTGATAAGGTTGCCTGCAAATTTAAAAAAAAATATAAATTTACTTTCCCGATAAATAATTAATTTGGCAATATGTTCGAAAAGAAACTTGCCGAAATTATAATTCAGTATTTACCCGTTGAACCTACCCCGGGCCAACAAGTGGCAATCGAGGAAATTGCCCGCTTTTTATTCGACGATGACCAGCACTCGATTTTCCTTTTAAAAGGATATGCCGGCACAGGTAAAACGCTATTGATAAGTGGGTTGGTGAAATCGCTGGTTCGTTTTAAAGTGCACACCAGTTTGTTGGCGCCCACGGGGAGGGCTGCCAAAGTTTTATCGGTTTATGCACAAAGGCCCGCTTTTACAATCCATAAAAAAATTTACCGTCAACAAACATCGGCCGATGGTACAGGGAGGTTTGTACTCGATTATAACAAGCATTCGAACACCTTATTTATTGTTGATGAAGCTTCAATGATATCAAATTCGAACACTGATTATTCATTGTTTGGGACTGGCCATTTACTCGATGACCTGATTGAATATGTATACAATGGAAAAAACTGCCGTTTAATGCTTGTTGGCGACACAGCCCAGTTGCCCCCTGTTGGCCTGCCGCTGAGCCAGGCGCTTGATAAAACCGTGCTTGAAGGATACAATATGAAAACATATTCTTCCACATTGAGCGATGTTGTTCGCCAAACGTCAGGTTCAGGCATTTTGTATAATGCAACTTCCATCAGGTTCAGGATAAAACAGAAAAACATACAATCATTTTTCCCGTTGAAAATTGACTCTTGTGATGACATTGAGAGGATTGGAGGTAGCAGGCTTATTGAGGAGATTTCGGATTGTTACGATAAGTACGGGATGGAGGAGACTGTTGTTGTTACCCGTTCGAACAAAAGGGCCAACCTGTTTAACGAGGGGATAAGGCGGACAATTCTTTGGCGGGAATCGGAGCTCGAATCGGGCGATTACCTGATGGTTGTCAAGAATAACTATTTTTATACACAACCTGATGAGGGGCTCGATTTTATTGCCAATGGCGATATCGCCCGTGTGGTGAAGGTTCATCGCACCGAAGAAATGTACGGTTTCAGGTATGCTTCTGTTGCCCTTCAATTTATCGATTATAACAACCTTGAGGTAGAGTGCAAAATATTTCTTGATACCCTCATGCTTGATGCGCCATCGTTTGGGCGTGATGAAAATCAGCGCCTTTTTAACAATGTGAGTGAAGATTACCTGCATATCGGCAATAAGGCTAAACGATGGAAAGAGATCAGGGAGAATGAATATTTTAATGCCTTACAGGTTAAATATGCTTATGCTGTAACCTGCCATAAGGCTCAGGGTGGGCAATGGGACGTTGTTTTTATCGATCAGGGTTACCTTACCGAAGAGATGATAGATGTTGAGTATTTACGTTGGTTATACACCGCATTTACCCGCCCGAAAAAGAAGCTGTACCTGGTAAATTTTGATAAGCGTTTTTTTGAAGACACCGAGCTTGATTACTGACCCCTTTTGACTTGTGGAATACTTATGGCCATGCCTTCCTCGGCGGCAATAGTATTTTCGAAAATCTCCCTGGCTTCATCGAGCAAAACAGAAACATTTTTATACCTGGCCGAAAAGTGACCGATAATAAGTTGCCCGGCGTTACAGAGTTTAGCAAGTTGTGCCGCCTGCATGGCGGTTGAATGAAAAGTTTCGCCCGCGCGTTTTTCCAGTCTTTTATCGTAAGTGGCCTCGTGGTAAAGCAAATCTACATCACTGATAATATCTTTCAGGTGTGGTAAAAACGAAGTGTCGGTACAGTAGGCATACGAACGTTGTTTCTTATGCCCCTGAGTAAGTTCTTCATTCTTAATTACCATACCTTCGGGGGTGGTAAAGTCGTTCCCCTCCTGGATGTTTTTCAGTTCCCTTATTGGGATTTTATGTTCCTTGATTTTTTCCCTGTTAAGGTTCAATGGCCCTGGTTTTTCGGTAAACAGAAAACCACAGCATGGGATACGGTGCTTTAAAGGGAATGAAACCACTTTAACAATGTTGTTTTCGAGAATGGTTTGAGTTCGTTTAAAATTAAGGGGATGCCATACAATCTGATATTTCATTTCAGTTTTAAGCAGATCGAGTTGTTTTTTTAAAATTTCAGCCAATTCGGAATGGGCGTATATATGCAGGTCGTTTTTCCGTTCGAGCAGGGTATATGACGAAAGGAGGCCGATAAGCCCGTAATAATGATCACCATGAAGGTGTGAAATAAAAATATGGTTTATACGTGAATATTTTGCACCATACTTTCTGAGCTGTATTTGTGTCCCCTCACCGCAGTCGATTAAAAAAAACCGCTCACGTACATTCAGTACATGAGCGGTTGGATATCTTTTTGAAGTAGGGAGCGCTGAACTTGTACCTAAAATGGTTAATTCAAATGAAATCATTACATTGTCATTTCAGGTGCCAGGATTAATCATTAATCGGCGCCGTTTTCCATAAAAGCTTCTGCTTCGTCAAGTGTGTCCTTAATATTAAGGATTGTGTCGAGCAACGAAATTTTTATTAAACTTTCTACTTCTGGTTGTAATCCGGTAATCACAAATCTGCCCTCAATTTGTTCGCAGAGCCTGTTGGCGACCAAAATGGCGCTTAATCCTGATGAATCACAATATTGGCAACTACCTAAATCGAGAATGATGTTTTTCATCCCTTTATTTGTGATGACAACGAACTCCGATTTAAGGTCAGGTGCATTTGTTGTATTTAGCTTGTCGCCGGTTGTGGTAACAACTACATACTTTTCTTTATTGTCAACTTTATAATCCATAGCAAAAGCAAGGTACAAATTTCAAGATTAATTATCCATAGGTAAATATGCTATTTTTTACCTTTTTCGGCTTTTTCCATTTTTGTTTTTAAAGCAGCAAGGTCAGAGATATCTCCAAGGGTGGTCTTTTCAACACTTTCGTTAACCGATTTTACAGCTTTGGCTGTTTTCCCCGATTGTGCTTTTTTCGACTCCCTTTCTTCAGCACGTTTAACATCTTCCCATACACGCGAATGTGAAAGGATGATGCGTTTTGCTGTTTTCGAGAATTCGATCACTTTAAATGGAAGCTTGTCCTCTACTTTAACAGGTTCGTTGTCTTCCCTGGTGAGGTGGCGTGGAGTTGCAAAACCTTCAACACCATATGGAAGAGCAATTACAGCGCCTTTGTCGAAAAGTTCAACAACAGTACCTTCATGAATTGAATCAACAATAAAGATTGTTT
Organism: Prolixibacteraceae bacterium; assembly: GCA_016931385.1. GTDB lineage: Bacteria > Bacteroidota > Bacteroidia > Bacteroidales > Prolixibacteraceae > DAIMEA01. Next base: position 5,800 of record JAFGEV010000310.1, on the reverse strand, counting down.
CAAATACATCCCATGGGTTTTCTTCCAGTTGTTTGTGCCCAAGGCTTAGCCTGCGGTTATCTTTGTCGATATCGAGCACAACTACTTCAATTTCTTCTCCGATTGCAGTGAATTCCGACGGGTGTTTAATCTTTTTGGTCCAGCTAAGGTCACTGATATGGATCAGGCCGTCAACACCTTCTGTAATTTCAACAAAAACACCAAAGTTGGTGAAGTTGCGTACCTTGGCAGAATGTTTTGAACCGAGAGAATACAATTCGTCGATTTTTTCCCATGGGTCTTCGTGAAGTTGCTTAATGCCCAGTGACATTTTGCGTTCTTCGCGGTCGAGGGTAAGAATTTGAGCTTCTACTTCATCGCCAACGGCAAGGAAATCCTGGGCGCTGCGCAGATGCTGGCTCCAGCTCATTTCTGAAACGTGGATTAAACCTTCAACACCTGGGGCAATTTCAACAAATGCACCATAATCGGCAAGAACAACAACTTTGCCTTTAACAGTGTCGCCCACTTTGAGTTCAACATCGAGGTTGTCCCATGGGTGTGGAGTAAGCTGCTTCAGACCAAGTGCGATCCGTTTTTTATCATCGTCGAAGTCGAGGATGACAACGTTAATTTTCTGGTCGAGTTCAACAATTTCGTTCGGATGTGTAATACGTCCCCAGCTCAGGTCGGTGATGTGGATAAGCCCGTCAACGCCGCCAAGGTCGATAAATACACCGTATGAAGTAATGTTTTTAACAATTCCTTCAAGAACCTGTCCTTTTTCGAGTTTTGAAATAATTTCTTTTTTCTGTTGTTCAAGTTCGGCTTCGATGAGCGCTTTGTGTGAAACAACAACATTACGAAATTCGTGGTTGATTTTGACAACTTTGAATTCCATGGTTTTGTTTACGAAAATATCATAGTCGCGAATTGGTTTCACATCGATCTGTGAACCAGGAAGGAATGCTTCAATCCCAAATACATCAACGATCATACCGCCTTTGGTACGGCATTTAATGTATCCTTTGATGATTTCATCTTTTTCCATTGCCTCGTTTACCCTGTCCCAAGAGCGGAGCGCACGGGCTTTTTTGTGCGAAAGTGTGAGTTGGCCTTTTTTGTCTTCAAGGCTTTCAACATAAACTTCTACTTTATCTCCAATTTTTAAATCGGGATCGTAACGGAATTCGTTAAGGCTAACAATACCGTCAGACTTGTAACCAATATTGACTACAACTTCACGTTTGTTCATTGAAATAACTTCCCCATCAACAACTTCTTTTTCCTGAATACTTGACAGGGTGTTGTTGTACAGGTCTTCAAGTTCTTCACGTTTCTTTGTTGTGTAGCCGGTTTTTGATGATCCCAGTGAATCCCAGTCAAAATCTTCATCCATTTCGGCGCTGGTTTCTTCAGCTTTCTTTTTACCTTTTGATTTTCCTTTTGCTACCGTTTTAGTTTCTTCTTCCTGAATAACGTCTACAGCTTCGTGAACCTCTTCTGTTTCAATTTCTTTTGCGTCAGAAACTTCAATGTTCTCTGATTCTTCTGCAGGGGTTGTTTCTTCCTGTGTGTCGGTAATTTGTTCAGGTTGTTCTGTTGCTTCTTGTGCAACTTCATTTTCTTCAACCTGTTCTTTTTGTTCTTTTGTCATTTAAATTCTGTTAAAAATTAATAAGTTAGACATTATTTTTTTCTCACAAATGCGCGGCAAAAATATAATTAAATTGGGATTAATCAAAAGGTTCCAAAGTTTTTTGATTTATTTTCAGCTTTAATAAGTGTTTTTGCGATTTTCAGTAGTTAGAAAGAAAATTCTTAATTAAATTGCATCTTTGTTAACACTACCTATGGAAATGATTTAACAATGCAATTCATTTTATCAAAAATTATTCATGAATAATGAACATTGATTGGAATTTTCAAGAAAAAGATATTCATTTGTCATTGGGAAAGATAAATTGGAATGGTTAGGGTAAATTTTTAAAAATATTATAAAAATAAAATGAATAGTAAGATATTAGTCACGGGAGCCAATGGCCAGTTAGGGAATGAAATCAGGAGGTTGTGTAAGAATTTTCCGGGTTTGGAATTTATTTTTACCGATGTTGATATGCTGGACATAACCAATCCCGATGCAGTCTCGGTTTTTATGGAAGCAAGTAAACCTGCAATTGTTGTTAATTGTGCTGCATATACAAACGTCGATGGCGCCGAAGACAATATTAAAATGGCCCGAAAAGTTAACGCCCTGGCTCCACAGGTTCTGGCAGCAGCCTGTGCTATGCAGAATGCATTTTTAATTCATATCTCTACCGATTATGTTTTTGATGGTGAGAGCAATATACCTTATGTTGAAGATGATGTGACAAACCCAATATCGGTTTATGGCAGTTCGAAACTTGAAGGCGAAGAAAAAATAAAAACCGTTTTTGATGATTATCTTATTATCCGGACATCATGGATGTATTCGGAATATGGTCATAATTTTATGCGTACCATATTATCGCTGGGCAGGGAAAAAGATAAAATTGAAGTTGTGAACGATCAGTTTGGATCACCAACTTATGCCCGCGATTTGGCCAATTGTATCATTGATATTATTATTAAATCGATATTGAACCCCCAGGCATATTTGCCGGGCATCTATCATTATGCAAACCAGGGGTCATGTAGCTGGTATGAATTTGCCAGAGAAATATTTAAAATAGCAGGGATTACAAATTGTGAAATTGTTCCGGTTACATCCGACAAATATCCTGCGAAGGCCAAGCGTCCTAAGTTTACGGTTCTCGATACTTCAAAAGTAAGGGAGTCGTTCGGTATAGGCATCCCCAACTGGAGGGACAGCCTGAAAGAGTGCCTCTCTTCAATAATCGAATAAACAATGAAAAATACAGACTTACTTGCTATTGTTGAAAATAATGCAAGAAAATGGTTAACTGATTCCTTCGATAATGAAACAAGGGAAAAAGTGAAAGACATGCTTGCAAATGATGATAAGGAAGAACTGATCAATTCTTTTTATAAAAACCTTGAGTTTGGAACCGGTGGGCTTCGCGGTATAATGGGAGTTGGTATTAATAGAATGAACATTTATACGGTTGGTGCAGCTACACAGGGATTATCAAATTACCTTAAAAAGGCCTTTGCCCACCTACCCGAAATAAAAGTTGCAATAGGCCACGATTGCCGAAACAACAGCCGCGAATTTTCTGAAGCTGCAGCAAAAATATTTTCAGCAAATGGTTTTAAAGTCTATCTTTTTGAAGATTTACGTCCAACACCAGAACTTTCATTTGCAATACGTGAGCTTGGATGTCAGAGTGGGATCATCTTAACTGCATCACATAATCCGAAAGAATACAACGGTTACAAAGCCTATTGGGACGATGGTTCGCAAATTGTTGCACCGCATGATGAAGCAATTGTTGAAGAAGTTAAAAAGGTTGATGTTGCAGATATTTTATGGAATGGCGATGAAAGTAACATTTCAATTCTGGGCAGCGGGTTCGACAAAAAGTTTATTGAAAATGCCATTTCAGTATCAATAAACCCCGATGTAGTTAAAAGGCAACACAACCTGAAAATAGTTTATACACCCATACATGGTACAGGTGTAAAACTTGTGCCTGATTCGTTGGCTGCAGCCGGTTTTACCAATGTGATCCATGTGCCTGAACAGGATGTGGTAAGCGGTGACTTCCCCACAGTGATCTCTCCAAATCCTGAAGAACCTGCTGCGATGGATCTTGCCATGAAAAAAGCAGCAGAAACGAATGCAGATATTGTGATGGCTACCGACCCCGATGCCGACCGTATTGGCGTTTGTACCAAAAACGATAAAGGTGAATGGATAATCGTTAATGGCAACCAAACTGCGTTACTCTTTTTGTACTACATTATTACCCAGTACAAAAAAATGGGAAAACTTAAAGGGAACGAGTATGTTGTGAAAACAATTGTAACTACCGAGTTAATTGCCGAGATTGCACGGAAAAACAACATTGAATATTTTGATTGCTATACCGGCTTTAAGTTTATTGCCGAAGTTATAAGGGAAAACGAACCTGAAAAGAAATACATTGGAGGCGGCGAAGAAAGTTTTGGTTTTATGCCTGCCGATTTTGTCCGCGATAAGGATTCGGTTACTTCGTGTGTGTTAATGGCCGAAATTGCTGCATGGGCAAAAGATCAGGGCAAATCGTTGTACGAATTGCTGAAAACCATTTACATGGAATATGGATTTTCGAAAGAAAAAATGAAATATGTAGTTCGTGAAGGTCAGCAGGGGGCTGAAGAAATCATACAATTAATGGAGAAGTTCAGGAATAACCCGCCTGTAGAATTAGGTGGTTCAAAACTCGCTGTTGTTAAAGATTACCTGAAACTTATTGAAAAAAATATGATTACTGGCGAAACAAAGCCAATTAACCAGAAAATAACTTCCGATGTCCTTCAGTTCTTTACCGAAGATGGTTCTAAGATATCAGTCAGGCCATCGGGAACAGAACCAAAAATTAAATTCTATTTTGAAGTACAAGCTGAACTCAGCGATCCTGATAAATTTGATTGTGTTGATGAAAGGGCAGGGGAGAAAATCAATGTTTTAATGGAACAACTGGTGAAATAATCAATCAATTCGTAAAAATAATAAATCCCGGCCGGGCGACCAGTCGGGATTTTTTTCCTCTTCTCTCTAAACTTACTATGAACAGTCGGTTTTTCTTAATTGACAAAATTCAACAATAAAGGTTTAAACTATGCCGGTGCAAAAGGTGCATCGAAACGCTTTTCGAAAGCATTATTTTCTTTTAACTTAACATTCCAGTAGTAATTGTTCAGACCTGTAAGCAAAAACAATCTGAAAAATAATAGTCTTACTTTACTTATCCTGTATGGTTTTCGAAGTTTTTTCACCAATTCAGGTTCAAATTTTCCGCTGGCTGCAAAATGCTTACCAAGCAATTCGAAACGGCCAAACACTTTTCGTGTCATGTTTGGTGGCATAATTTGAATACCCTCTATGCCGCCTTTTATTACTGTGCCTAAATAATCCCATTCCATTTTTTGAGAAAGTTTTTTGAGGTACCGTTCAACAAAAGTGGAGTGGTAGGCTTCGGGGAAACCTGATTGTACAATAAACCCGACTCGTTTACCTTTTGAAGGTGTTGCGACAATTTGTTCAAAAAAATACTTCACCTGGCCTGGCATCGCATCGGTGTAAAGCGGAAAAATTATGATTGCTGTATCGGCCTTTTTGAACGCTTCAATATGGTTGGCATTCTTTTTAACATCTGCCAGATAATGAAGCTCAGTGTTATGATGATTATGACCATGGTATCCGTTTGAAAAATGGTTAATAAGAATTGTTGAGTTACTATTTGTTTTACGGGGCGAACCGTTAAAGATTGCTAATTTCATCGATTATTTCCTCCTGTGATTTTTCGGTTGTTGCAAAAAATGAAAGTTTGCTTTTTAAGTTTAAGGCGAGCCTTGAATACATGTCGCGTGCAATTTCAAGTTCTTCATCATCTGAATCGCAACGTTCAACAATAAGCCCCATCAGGGGATATTTCATGTAACGCTTTTTGTGGTGACATTCGTTATTTACAAGGGTAACATACGGATGTACAAGTGGAACAGAACGGTCGTTAATTGTTTTAAGCCTACTGCTTATAAAACCAGCAATCATTGGTGAATAATGAAGTACCAGGTCCGAATCCATATAGCTTCTGTAAATATTCGGCATGTCATCCTTCAGGGAACATTCGCCCGGATTTTTCCACCAGCAATTCCAGCATCCCTGGCAGAATTT